>NZ_DATGKU010000254.1:0-3578 GCF_035294505.1 Chthonomonas sp.
AAAACACGCTCCGGCAAAATCATGCGGCGCCTCCTGCGCGACATCGCCGAAGGGCGTGTGCTTGGCGATACAACCACTCTGGCCGATCCTACCGTAGTGGCAAACCTGCGCAAAAAGTACGAGGAGACGGAAGCCTAAGCGGGCAGCGTGCCTTAAGCCGCCGGGCCTCAAAAACAGGTGAGAGAAGACCAACAATCTGCTCTTGAGAGGCATGAGAGGAGATAGCGGGTGAGCTGGGCCTCATCGGAAGAACGGCGGTTTGAAGGCGACAGGTTGCGGGCGCAGGGGCAACATGAGCAGGCTCTAGCGTGCTATCGGCAGGCGATAGCCCTAGAGCCTGCCAACATCTATGCGCTGAACAACATGGCCGTTCTCTTGCTGGAGCATAGCGAAGCCCAAGAGGCCGAGGCGCTTTGTCGTCGTGCCCTTTCGATGCGAGACGACCTGGCGGAACTGCACTACAATCTAGGCCGCGCGCTGGCCGTGCAAGAGCGTTTCCCTGAAGCCATTTCTGCCTACGAACAGGCGCTGGTCATCACCCCCAACATGGCCGAGGCCTACAACATGCTCGGCAACGCATGGCGCGCTCTTGGCGCTATTGACAAGGCGGAGTGCTGCTATCGGCAAGCGGTTTCTTTGAAGCCCGAATCGGCTGAGTTTCAAGTAAATAGAGGGCTTACCTGCCTTTTGCAGGGTCGTTATGAAGAGGGCTTTGGCGATTTTGAGCGCCGCCTGGAGTTAGCTGCTGTGAATCTGCCTCCACTATCGGGGGGTCGGCCGTGGCGTGGAGAGCCGATTCGAGGGCGTACACTCCTCGTGCGATTTGAAGGGGGCTTCGGCGATACCCTCCATTTCCTGCGCTATCTTACGCCCCTAAGAGCGACCGGCGCGCGCGTTTTGCTGGAATGTCAGCCAGAACTAGCTCGTCTTTTGGGTTGGTGCGCCGATGCCGATGCCGTTATTCCTGCCATGCGGCCCGCCCCACCCCAGGCTCCGTTCGACTTTCATGTCTCTTTGCTTAGCCTACCTTACCATCTCTGGAAAACCCATGGCGCGCTCTCACAGTCCGTTCCCTATATCAAGGTGCCACCCAAACTCGGGCCGGTTTGGCAAGAAAAACTCGGCCCAAAAGGCGATACGCTACGCATTGGGATCGTCTGGGCAGGAAACCCCCGCTTCCCTAACGACAAGAGAAGGTCGTGCCCTCTCGAATATCTATCACCGCTCTTTGAGGTCGCCGGAGTAACCTTCCACAGCCTTCAAAAAGGAGAGGCCGCCGAGCGTGCTCAACCTACTCTCCGTCGGTTGGGGGTACGAGACTTATCGCCGGAACTGCGCGACTTCGCCGACACCGCGGCGGCCATCGCCGCGCTCGACCTCGTGATAAGCGTGGATACCGCGGTAGCCCATTTGACCGGCGCCATGGGAAAGCCGGTTTGGGTGCTGCTGCCTTTTTCGCCCGATTGGCGCTGGGGCATGATGGGAGAAACCACCGTCTGGTACCCCACGATGCGCCTCTTTCGTCAGCCGCAGAGAGGCGATTGGCAGAGCGTTATCGGGCAGATTGTCGAGTGTTTATCTTATAAGCAGAGAGGCCGTATTAGGCCAGCTTAGGCAGCGCCATAAAGAAAGAGGCTATCGTTTTCGCGTCCTCTATCTCTCCCCGCAGAATCTGCTGATGCAGCTCCTCTATTGGAACAGAAACAAGCTGGAGGCGTTCATCGTGGTCTGCATGAGCCTCTCCATCGATCAGTTCCGTCGCTAAAAAGGCGTGGATTTTCTCAGACGAGTAACCCGGAGCCACATAGAAGGCACCCAGAAAGCGCAGCTTTCCGGCTCGGTAGCCCGTCTCTTCCTCCAGTTCACGCACCGCGGCCTCCTCGATAGGCTCATCGCTCTCCAATGTGCCGGCAGGTGCCTCCAGCAACACCTTGCCCGCCGGCAAGCGAAACTGCCGCACCAGCAGCACGTGCCCATCCTTCACGGGCACAATGCATACCGCGCCACGATGCTCTACGACCTCTCGCTGCGACACGGTGCCATCTGCCAAACGCACCTTATCTACGCGCAGATGGAGAATACGCCCACGAAATATCTCCTCGGAGGCGATAACCTCTTCCCTAAGTTCGTCCATTCAGTTCTCTCTTTTCTATCTTTTTCTTAGCGATTTACCGCCGATCAAGCCCATCAAGGCCTCAGCCAAGAGCACCGCGTCGTGGCGCACCACATCGCTTTCGCTGATGAAAGCGCCCACAACCGGCCGATAGCCCTCCGCCTTTAGCCGATCGGTATCAGGCTCCACTAAAATGGAGCCGGCACGCCGATACTTCTCTAACAGCCTTGGCTCTGGGACGGCGTTGTTCACAACAACATAGGTAAACAGACGCGGCCCCACATGTATCTCAAGAGCGCGCACATGGTCGCAGGCAGTGAACCCGTCGGTTTCACCCGGCTGGGTCATCACATTACAGACATAGACCTTCTGCGCCTGCGAACGTCGGATGGCCTCGGGAATGCCCGGCACCAACAGGTTGGGCAGAATGCTTGTAAAGAGGCTTCCGGGGCCTAACACAATGAGGTCGGCCTCGGCAATGGCCTCTAAAGCATCCTCTACCGGGCAGATTTTGTCGTTTGGATCGAGCGGCACAAGAGCGACCCGCTTAATGCGCAGAGGCGACTCGGCGATGGTCGTTTCCCCTTCCAATATCGAGCCGTCTTCCATCTCCGCCCTCAGCTTCACCGGCGTCACCGTGGAGGGCAGCACGCGCCCTCGAATGTTCAAAACACGGCTTGTCTCCTGAACGGCACGCTCGAAATCGCCGTTATTGATGGCGCACATGGCCGCTATCAACAGATTGCCAAAGGCGTGATCGCGCAGTCCCTCCGCATAGTCTCCTTTGGGCGCATTTTCTCCGTTGGCAGGCAATCGTTCGCTGCCCATGCTCGCGCGAAAGCGAAACTGAAACAGCTCCGTCATCTGCGGCTCGGCATCGGCAAGCGCCACCAAGCAGTTGCGAATGTCACCGGGCGGTAAAATGTTCAGCTGGCGCCGGAGCTTTCCGGAGGAGCCGCCGTCATCGGCTACGGTGACAATGGCGGTGATGTTGCTTGTATAGCGCTTAAGGCCGCGCAATAGCGTGGAAAGCCCTGTTCCCCCTCCGATCACCACCACGCGCTTGCCCTGTGCCAACTTGCGGCGCGTGTAGACCACATCTACTAGGCCACCACGCGCGATCTCCGGGTCGAGCGCGCTCATCAACGACTGAATGAGCTTACCCAAGGCGAACAAGCAGAGCATACCACCCAATAGAAAGAGACCTAACCCGAACAGTCCGGGACGTATGCCTGCATGAAGATGCTGAATAATCCACCGGGCAAGCCGAAGAATAAGCGGTGGGCGGCCATGATGGGCTTGCAGCATGATCGCAGCCCCCAAGAGGAAAAGAATAAGGCCGATGAACCCCAAAGCGATCCAGCGCTTAACATGCATGCCGGGGTAGAGCCATTTCCAAAGAGGAGAGCGTCGGTTCATCGTTCAGGCCTCCTTGCCTTGAGACGGTTCGGGCAGATCGCGATGT
>NZ_DATGKU010000255.1:0-11418 GCF_035294505.1 Chthonomonas sp.
GGTGTTGCCCACGGCATCGAGACGGCCAACAATGCGGTCGCCCGAAAGGCCCTCGATGCCGGCAAAACGGCCGGAAGCCCTATCCTCCTCCAACACTCCCGACATCTCAAAGATGCCGTTGGCGTTATCGGTGATAGGCCCGAACGTATCCATTGCCAGAATGTAGCCCGTCGTTGTCAGCAAGCCTAAACCGGCCAAGGAGATGCCATATCCGGCCAAAAGCGCGTTACCTGAAAAGATGATGAGCGCCAACACCAGGGTCACCGCAATGGCAATTACAGCCCATACGGAGCTTTCCATGCCGAAAGAAAACCCCGAAATGATCATTGTGGCCGGCCCCGTGCGCGACTGATAGGCGATTTCGGTGACCGGTTTCTTTTCTGTTGAGGTGAAGTACTCTGTGAGCCAGCCGATGGCGATGGCCAGCAGAATGCCCACAAAGGTGCATAAGAAAAACGGCACCCAGGTGTACTGTTGGGCTGCCTGTTCGGTGGGAACAGCCACGGTGTGCGTTGGATTGAAGCGATCGAAGTAGAGATAGGAGGCCAACCCAAAGAGGATGGTTGCCGCTATGGTAGACACCCAAAAGCCCCGATTGATGGGCTGCATGGGGTCTAGGTCTTCCCGGTCTTCCCCTTTCACGGCCAGCACGCCGATGATGGATGCAAAAACGCCTGCGGCACGCACGAGGAGAGGGTACATTACCAACATGAGGGCACTATGGCGCATGGTGGCGTCGGCACTCCAGTACTCCGGCGAGATGATCGCGGCCCCCAAGATAATGGCGGCTACCAAAGTGACCTCATAGCTCTCAAAGACATCCGCCGCCATGCCCGCACAGTCTCCCACGTTATCCCCCACATTGTCGGCAATGGTGGCCGGGTTGCGTGGGTCGTCTTCGGGAATACCAGCCTCTACTTTGCCCACCAGGTCGGCCCCCACATCGGCAGCTTTGGTGTAGATGCCGCCGCCAACGCGCATAAACAGGGCCGCCAACGAGCCGCCGAAGCCGAAGCCAACCAGCACCAGCATCGCCTTCTGCTTGAAGATGAGAAACACCAAACAGGCCCCGATCAATCCAAGCCCCACGGTGAACATGCCGGAGACCGCTCCGGCCCTGAAAGCCGTTTCCAAGGCACCTCGAAACGTGCTTCTTGCCTGATTAGCCGTACGCTGATTCGCCGTTGTGGCCATCTTCATGCCGATGAAGCCGGCACCGTAGGAGGCCGAAACACCAATAACAAAGAACAAGGCAACTCCTATCGCGTCTGCCAAGTCATATCCCAGCGCCTTCTGCCCCTGATAGAGCAGAAAAAGCCCAATAGCAATTATGACCACAAGCACCGACATCGTTTTGATCTGGCGTGTTAAGTAGGCTAAAGCCCCGTCTCGAATGGCGCGCCCGACCTCCTCCATCCGCTCTGTGCCTGGGCTCATTCGCACCACCGAGCGATACCAATAGCCTCCGGCCAGCAGCGAAATGACGCCGGACAACAACGCGATGAAGACTATCGTCGTCTCTTGGGAGGTAAAACTTGGAAGGCTCACGGCCTCACTCGCCCATGCCGGCCTCATTGAGCCGAGCAGAACGAGGAGGATCAACACAAGCAAGCGGCCAAGCGACGTAGCCTCCGGGCTGCGAAATGGGTGTTTTTTTGTCATAGCGGCGAGATCATAACCTCCTTCGTGTTCCGTTATCTGTCCCCTTATGTCACCTCTCACCCGAACCATCCGCCGCACCTGGCGGCTAGATGTTAGCACGGATCGAGGCAATCTGCAAACACTTGCAGAATTATAAACTACATATAGAGGTATTGTCAATCGGTTTTTTGGTATTTGCTCGGCAGACGACGTTCTCTACAGCACGTGCGCCTCGTTGATCTTTCCTCATTCAGAGTGCTACACTGTTTGCAACTCCTTTCGACGGCATAAGGCGGAACGTATGTGGAACCCCATTGCGATAGAGCGGATGCGCGCTTGCCATCTTGACGATGTCATGCGCATTGACAGGCTCTGCTTTTCAACCCCATGGGAGCGTGCCGTTTTTCATGCGGAGCTAACCAACTTGGCCTCCTGCTACCTCGTTGCGAAAATCGCCGACCGCATCGTGGGCTTCGGCGGGGAAACCGTGCTTCTGGGGGAAGCACATATCTCTATTCTGGCCGTTTCCCCTGAATGGCGCGGGCAAAAGATCGGTGAGCGCCTCCTCTGTGCGCTGTTGGAAGAGGCCTTGCGACGCAAAGCCCATTACGCCACGCTTGAGGTGCGCCAGAGCAACCTCATCGCACAGAATCTCTATGCTAAATACGGTTTCCGCCCCTATACCCTTCGTCCACACTACTATACCGACAACGCCGAGCACGCCATTGTTATGCGGCTTGACGCTATGGATACACCCGAATATCGCGCACAACTCCAACAATTGAGGAACCAAATGCCCGACACCGCCTGTAGGACTTACTAGGATACACAAATAGAGAAAAAGAGGCGATAATCCTATTATGCATTCAGCCGTTTTACCCACAAGAGTGGACGACCCTATCAACGCCGCCATACTCGCCGTTTCCGAAGATCAGCTTCAGGGTTTTCAAGAAGACCCGTTTGGAGCCATCGCAGAGAGAGCGGCACTGCCCATAGAAACCGTCATCGAGCGCGTGCGCGCTATGCTTGAGGCGGGAGTTATTCGGCGCATCCGGCAGACCCTGCTTGCGACTAATCTCGCTCAGGGCGCCCTCGTGGCCTGGCAGGTTCCCCTCGAGCGCTTGGATGAGGCCTTCGACTTCATGTTTCAACGCGATCCGTTTTCAGGCCACGTGGTTATTCGCTCAACCGATGTAGCTACCACCGGGTCGGCCTACCGTCTTTGGACGACCCTCAAAGTGCCTCAGGGCTACTCACTTGAAAAACACGCTCGCTTCCTCGCCGACCAGGTAGGGGCAACCCACTTTCGCCTTATGCCTGCCAAATGCCTGTTTGTGCTCGGAGTAGGGCATGTGCGTCGCAAAAATCTGCCCATCGGCAGCCGCTCTTCCGTCCTCGCCGACCCCATCTACACCACCATCACCGAGCTAACAGAGCTTGAATGGCGTGTGCTCATCCCGCTTAAGCGGGAATTCACCCCTTCGGAACTTTGTCGTGATCTGTGGAAAGCACGCGCCCAGGAGGCCGGCCTTCCCCTCGAGACCTTCTATGAAATCGCCCATCAGCTCAATCGAAAGGGCGTCATCGGGCGCTTCTCCACCTTTCTTGAACACGCTAAGCCTAATCCCGAAGGTGAGCGCCTTGTTACCCGCTACAATGCCCTCTTCCACTGGGCGGTCCCTCCCGAAAAGGTGCTAGAGGCCGGACGCCATGTGGGTAGCTTCCACATCATGACGCATGCCTATTGGCGCGAAGGCGGCCCCGAATTCGGTAACGTCAATATCATGGGTGTGGCCCACGGACTCGATAAAGAGCGCCTTCTGGCCCATAAAGCTGCCATAGATCGCCACCTCGAATCGATCGGCATTCCCGTAAGTTATACCAATGTGTTTTGGGGCGGGCGCAGCGAGATCAAACCCTCCGAAATCTCTCCATTCGCCTATCGTCAGTTCTGCCAGCAATACGGTCTTGACCCGGATAAGATGCGCGAAGGGTGAACCGACAACACCCAACGTAAAGAAGGTTACTATGGGCAAGGTGCAACTAACACTTTCGGCATTAAAAAAGGGAGGCAACACAATTTGCCGATATCCTGACACAAACTGCCGACCCCCTTCTTTTCGGGGTAACAGACGGAAAGGCTCTCGGCTCCTATTTTGAACAACGTTTCCGAAGCTACCTGCGTGAAAGGTATCATTTTGTCGAAGGCAATTCTGCTACAGGGATAGACTTTCCAGACCTTAATGTTGATATAAAACTGACGAGCATTAAGCAACCACAATCTTCGTGCCCTTTTTACCTCTGCGCGAGAAAAGATATATGGCCTCAACCACTCCTTGCTCATCTTTGTTTATGAAAAGACAGATGCAGAGGACATGGGACGCTTAAGTATATCTCCTGTTATCTTTGTCGGTCGTGAGCGAACCGGAGACTACCAGACTACCTCAGGGTTATTTAAAATACTCGAAAACAATGGAAGCAAAGACGATATCATTGCTTTCTTCAAGAAAAGGCGTTTACCACTCAACGACTCAGAGGCCTCACAGCTTGCAGAGGAAGTACTTCAAAACCCTCCTTTGCTTGGCTATCTCACCATCTCCAATGCACTCCAATGGAGACTACAGTTCGGTCGTCTCATAGACCTGGCCGGGACCCTTCCCGAAATCGAAAGGCTAAAATAGTATTCATATGGAGAACACCAGCCACAAAATTGTATTTGGCGATTTCCAAACGCCTCTAGACCTCGCGCGGAAAGTTTGCCATTGCCTCGCACGAAAAGGCTTGGAACCCGCGACCGTTCTTGAACCCACCTGCGGAGAAGGTACTTTTCTACAAGCCTGTTTAGAGACATTCGCCCATCTCCAGTATGTGCTCGGCACCGATATTAACCCAAATCATGTGGAGAAAACGCGGAGCAGACTATGTGCCTGGAAGGTTCCCTTTGAGGTTCAGCAAGCAGACTTCTTTACCGTACCCTGGCAAGATATTGTCGAACGCCTGCCCGAGCCGATTTTGGTTATCGGCAACCCACCTTGGGTCACCAATTCGGAGCTTGGAATCTACAACATCAACAATCTACCTCCTAAGCAGAATCGCGATAATTTCGCCGGTATACATGCCCTAACCGGCAAAAGCAACTTCGATATCTCCGAGTGGATTTTGCGCCGATGCGTCGAATGTCTTACAAACAAACATGCCATTATCGCCATGCTGTGTAAAACGGCGGTAGCGCGTAAAGTACTTAAGTATGCTTTCCAACAAGAGCTGCCCGTGGCCTCGGCGGAAGTCTATCTTCTCGATGCGCAGAAGGTCTTTGGAATCTCTGTTTCCGCTTGCCTTCTGTTTTTAGAACTGGCCCCAAAAGGCCGTTCTAAAGAATGGAGGGTGTTCTCCTCCCTTGATGGGGAGCGCCTAGAACGCATCTGTGGCCTACGCGATAATCTCATTATCGCCGACATTTCAACCTACGAAAAGTGGCAGCATCTGCGTGCGAAATGCCCATCGGGCTGGCGTTCAGGCATCAAACACGACTGCGCCGGCGTCTTTGAGCTGCGCACACACGAGGGGCGTTTCATCAACAAGTTAGGGGAAACCGTAGATATCGAGCCAGAACACCTCTTTCCCCTCCTAAAAAGCTCCGATCTTGCCAACCATAAGGAGCCTAGCCGATGGCTCTTTATTCCGCATCAGTCTCTTGCCGACGATCCGGTTCAGCTGAGCATTAGCGCCCCTAAAGCCTGGAACTACCTTCTTGCACACGCCCACCTTCTAGACGCAAGAAAGAGCAGCATCTATCGTTTGCGTCCCCGCTTTTCCCTTTTCGGATTGGGCCCCTACTCCTTCACACCATGGAAAGTAGCCATATCCGGCCTGTATAAAAAGCTCCATTTCGTTCCCGTTTCTCCTCACGATAACCGTCCTGTTGTATTCGACGACACCTGCTACTTCTTTCCTTGCGACACCGAAGCGGAGTGTCGTGCTCTTCACACCCTACTGCAATCCGAGCCGGCATGGGAGTTTTTCTCTTCCCTGATCTTTTGGGATGAAAAGCGCCCGATAACCGCGGAACTCCTCAACTTACTCGACCTTTACGCTCTCGCCCAACACGTAACAGATGGGGACGAAAGACTTATAGCAAAACTGGTTGAACGACAGAGAGCATGCCGTCAAAAACCGTCAGACGACTCCCTCCAGGCGAGCCTATTTGAATTTGAAGAGGAGGCTCTACCGGGGTTTCGCTCTTAGCACAGCGGTAGGAATCGGATGCACCTCTGCCGAAGTATAGATGAAAAGGCACCCTCAATAACGAAGCCTTTGAAATAAACTTTTCCAGCTTTGCATCTTAACGGGAGACAAACCATGTCGGCTCAGCCTCGAGGGCCTGTGATCGCCCTCGCTCAAAGCCCTTTCGCCTCTATGCAGCCTCTGCCTCTGCAGGCGGTTCGGTTGAAAGACCGATTCTGGGCACCACGCCTGCAAACCAATCGTTCGGTAACGCTTCCCTCTCAAATCCAACGCTGCGAAGAGACCGGACGTATAGATAACTTTCGACGTGCCTCCGGCAAAAAACAGATCGATTTTCAAGGAATCTACTTCAACGACTCCGACGTCTATAAACTGCTTGAAGCTATCGCCTACGCCATCGGTTACGAGCCGGATGCTAACCTCGAAGATCAGATGGAGGCCATCATCGCCGAAATCGCCGCCGCCCAACAGCCCGATGGCTATCTCAACACCTACTTCATGTTCGACCGTGCCAAAGACCGCTTCGCCAATCTCCGCGACATGCATGAAATCTACTGCGCCGGCCATCTCTTTCAAGCCGCCGTGGCCCACTATCGCGCTACCGGCCGAACTAACCTCCTCGATGTAGCCAAGCGCTATGCCGATCTGCTCTACACTAAGTTTGGCCCAAACGGTCGGCCCGGAGCTTGTGGACATCCCGAAGCCGAAATGGCGCTCGTGGAGCTTGCGCGCACAACCGGGGAGGCACGTTACCTCGAACTCGCGCGATGCATGGTCGAGGCGCGTGGCAGGGGCGTTCTCGGAGGCAGCCCTTACCATCAAGACCATCTGCCTTTTGTGGAACAGAGAGAGTTCGTCGGGCACGCCGTTCGCCATCTCTATTTAGCTTCAGGAGCAACCGATATCGTGCTTGAAACGGGCGATCAAGCCTATCTTGCGGCACTCGATGCCCTCTGGCAAGACCTCGTACAGCATAAACTCTATATCACCGGCGGAGTAGGTTCTCGCTACGAAGGAGAGGCCTTTGGTGCCCCTTATGAGCTGCCCGATGATCGGGCCTATGCAGAAACCTGCGCCAATATCGCCCTAGTTATGTGGTGCTATCGCCTGCTCCATCTCAAAGGCGACCCCATCTACGCCGACATCATGGAACGCGCCCTCTACAACGGGGTTCTGTCCGGCATCTCGCTCGACGGCGAGCACTATTTTTACCCGAATCCTCTTGCCGATCGGGGCGGCCATCGGCGTCAAAAATGGTTTGGCTGCGCCTGCTGCCCCCCCAACATCGCTCGCCTGCTGGCCTCTTTACCTGGCTACTTCGCCAGCACAAATCGCCAAAACCAACTCTATCTTCATCTCTATGCGCAAAGCGAAATCCGCTTTCCAACCCCAGAAGGAGACGTTCACCTGCGGGTGAACACAAACTATCCTTGGGAGGGGCTTATCGAAATTGAGGTGTTGAGCGCCCCCGCACACACGACAGCTCTCTTCCTACGCATTCCCCAATGGGCAACAGAAGCTACCCTCCTTTGCAACGGAGATGCCTCCGCCGAAACCGCCCTTCCCACCCCCGGCAGCTACGCGAAAGTGACCCTAAACGGCGCACCCGCAACGATCCGTTTGGAACTGCCCATGCCCATAGAGTGGACTCAAAGCCATCCCCATGTGCAGAATCACTACCAAAAAGTGGCGCTCGTGCGAGGGCCGGTCGTCTACTGCCTGGAACAGAGCGACCATCCAAACACAGACCCGTGGGATATTCTGCTTCCCCATGACACGACTTTCACACCGGAACATCGTCCTGATCTACTTAACGGGGTTACGGTGTTAATCGGTCGGGGAGTAGCATTAAACAGAGAACGGTGGGCGGGGAAGCTGTATGTCCCTTATCGGCCCTACGAAACATCGCATCTTGTGACGATCACGGCCATTCCCTACTATGCTTGGGCAAACCGAGAGGCCGGCCCGATGACCGTCTGGCTTCCTATCCTCTAAACCATTGGGGCAGCTTTGTCAAGCTGCCCCAAACAACTGGCTAGGCCAACAGGGCCTGTATGCCTGAATCCTGTTCATGAGCGGCGCGGAACTGCTCGTTATAGAGATTTTGGTACACCCCAGGCCGGCTCACCAGCTCCGCATGTGTCCCGATATCCACAATGCGCCCCTGATCGAGCACCACGATCTTATCGGCGTTCATGATGGTAGAAAGCCGGTGGGTGATCACAAAGCTCGTTCTTCCCTTCATCAGGCGCTCCAGAGCGGCCTGGACGTTGGCCTCGGTCTTGCTATCTAGGGCAGAGGTGGCATCATCCAGAATGAGAATGCGTGGATTGGTAAGCGCGGCCCGTGCAATGGCCATGCGTTGCTTCTGCCCCACCGACAGCTTAATGCCCTCCTCGCCGATCTTTGTGTCGTAGGCCTGAGGCAGTGTGAGAATGAACTCATGCAGATCGGCCATTTTTGCCGCCTGCATGATCTGCCAATCGGTGGCATCGTGATAGCCGTACTTGATGTTCTCTTTAAGAGACACAGAGAACAGCAGGCTCTCTTGACTCACGATGCTTATCTGTCTTCGTATCGATTCGAGTTTGACCTTCCGGATATCCACACCGTCAATGCGAATGGTGCCGTGCCCCGGAGGGACCTCGTAAAAACGTGCGATAAGGTTGACCAACGTGGTTTTTCCAGAGCCAGAAGGCCCTACAATGGCCACAACCTCACCCGGCGCCACTTTCAAGCAGATGTCGTGCAGAACGGGGTGGTCGCGCTCATATCCAAAGGTAACATGGTCGAACTCCACCTCGCCGCGCATATTGGTAAGCGGCTTGGCATCGGGCGCATCGGTTATTTCCGGCCGGGTATCCAGCGTCTCGAAAACCCGTTCCATGGCCGCAATGGTCCACTGCACCGTCACGTTGAAGTCCACAATACGCACCGCTGGGTCATAAAGCTGGTTGAGCAGCGCATTAAAGGCTAACAAAGCCCCTATCTCCATACGATGGTGCAGAATCAAAACCCCGCCATACCAAAGCACCGCGCCGGTAAAAGTCGCGCGTATGACTTGGGCAATGGCACCTAGTCGCCGATTAAGCTTCATCTGCTTCATGCCGAGGTCGAAGTTCTCTTTTACCGTCTGCATGAAGCGCTCTGTCTCGTACTCTTCGCGGGCAAACGCTTTGACGACCATAATTCCGGCGAGCTTTTCCTGCAAGGCTCCAAGCATGGCATCCCACTTTTCTCGCAGTTCGACGCTAAGCGGACGAATGTAGCGGATAAAGTATTTGTAGTTGGCCACATAGAAGGGGATGCCCGCCAACGCCAAAAGCGTAAGGCGCCACTGCATGGTAAAGAGAACCACCAAAATAGCGATGACGCTAAGCATATCGGCCATGAACGTAACGAACCCGCCGGAGATCATCTGTTGGATGAAGTCAATGTCGCCCATAAGGCGCGCCATGATCTTCCCCGTCTGGCGGGTGTCGTAGTAGGAAAGGGAGAGACGATTGAGATGTCGATAGCTCTCAAAACGAAGGTCAAAAACGACCCGCTGCCCCAACCATCCTATGGTGTAGTTCAGCCAGAACGACACGATGCCACGCAGCGCATAAAGCCCCACTATCGCCCAGAAAATCCATACCAGCGCACGGTAGTTTTTATGGGGAATCACCACATCAATGGTGTATCCGATGATACGCGGCAACACAATGGGCGTGAAGGTGATGATCAGCAACAGGAGAACGGCGAGCGCCACCTTTTTGCGATAGGGTCGTAAATAGCCTAGTAACCGACGAAACAGTTCCATGCTGCTACGCTCCCGACTCCAAAGCTACCTTAAACTGTTGATGGAAAAGGCTCGCATAGATGCCCCCCAACGCCAGAAGTTCGTTGTGGTTGCCCATCTCGCGAATAACCCCCTTCTCCATGACCACGATCTTATCGGCCTTCACAATGGTGGACAAGCGGTGGGCGATGACAAAACAGGTTCGTCCTTTCATCAGACGCTCCAGTGCCTCTTGAATGAGCGCCTCCGTCTCCGAATCGAGGGCTGAAGTCGCCTCATCTAAAATGAGGATTCGCGGGTCGGCCAATAAGGCTCTGGCAATGGCGATTCGTTGCTTCTCGCCTCCAGAAAGCTTAACGCCATCCTCCCCCAAACGGGTGTCGTAGCCACGCGGCATGGCCTCAATAACGTGCGCGATGTTGGCCGCGCGGGCGGCAGCCTCTACCTCCTCGTCGGTTGCATCGAGCTTGCCATAACGAATGTTCTCGCGGATGGTGGTGTTGAACAGCATGGTCTCTTGAATAACCACCCCTATCTGCCGACGCAACGACTTTAGCTGCACATCCCGCAGGTCGTACCCGTCAATGGTGATGCGCCCATCGGTAACATCGTAATGGCGCTGCAGCAGGTTCACCATGGTGGTTTTCCCCGAGCCGGACGGCCCCACCAAGGCAACCACTTCACCCGCTTTTACATCGAGATTAACCCCTTTGATCACGGGCTGACCTGGCTCATACTCGAACCAAACATTTTCGTAGCGCACGTCGCCGCGAATGGGTGGAAGGGGAACGGCATTCGGCTTGTCGGTAACATTGGGCTTTGTATCGAGGGTGCGAAAGATGCGCCATAAGGCGGCGTTGGTGCGCGCGATCTGGTCGTTGAGCTGGATCATGCGCAACGTCGGTTGGTATAAGTACCCCCCAATGTAGCCATAAAACGCGATGAGGCTGCCGGGAGTTAGCTTGCCCTCAATAACCAGCTTGCCCCCATACCAGATCAGCAAAGCCGTGCCGATAGCGCCGATAAATTCGGCCAGCGTCCAGAGGCCGGTACTAAGAACGGAGGCGCGCAGGTTTAGATGCAGCAGACTGCGCGTTTCACCGGCAAACTGCCGCACCTCGTACCGCTCACGGGCGTAGGATTTCACAACCTGCACGCCCGCCAGCTTCTCCTGAAGGTCGCCGTAGATGATCTCTCGTTGCTCTCGCACCTCATAGCTTGTTTGCTTAATGCGCCCAATGAAGGCGAGGTAGTTGGCAATATAGATGGGGTATACCGAAAGTGCCACCAAGGCAAGCTTCCAGTTGAGCGAGAAGATAATGAACAAAACCGCAATAAGCGTTACGCTGTCTTGCAGAACGTTAACGAACCCTCCGCTCAACAGTTGGTCTAGCGAGGCCACATCGTTGGTGATGTTGGACATCAGCTTGCCGGTCTGGCTGCGCTCAAAAAAACCTAGCGAGAGGGTCTGCATGTGCGCATAGAGCTTCCTCCGCATGTCCAGCTTGAAACGTTGCCCCAGCAACGTGATGCAATAGGTAAGCCAGTAACCAACGAAGGCACTTCCGGCGGCGACCCCCACAAACGCAAAGAAGATGGCAGCTAAATGAACGGGGAGATGCTCGCGAAGTGCCTTCTGCGTAAGGCTATCCGTCAGCAGCTTAATGAGATAAGGCGGAGGTAAACTCAACGCGGAGGTGCACAGCGTCAAGACGACGATCAACAAAATCAACCGCCAATAGACGCGCACC
>NZ_DATGKU010000256.1:0-30991 GCF_035294505.1 Chthonomonas sp.
TCCCATCCCATAACCACCACCCCCATACGTCTCCCCATATAACCAACCCCCTAAACCTAACACCAAACCACCATAAGGATGGCTCCCATCCCCATTCCGCCCCAAACCGTCCTCTGCACTAAACTCATGCAACACCCTGTATCCACTCCCGTCCTCCTTCACCCCAAACACCACCCCATTCCCATAAACACCCCCTCCACTCGTCACCCCATACAACCAACCGCCCTCCCCCTCTACCAACTCCACCAACAACGGATAGGCTCCATCCTTCCCCCCAAACGAATGCAACACCTGAAAGCCGGTTCCATCCTCTCTTATCCGATACACCACCCCTTTACCGTACAGCCCCCCTTCCTCCGTCACTCCGTAGAGCCACCCGTTTTTGGAGGGGAGGACACCGGCATAGGGCAGGGCGCCATCGGGGCCGGAGAAGGCATGAAGGAGGTGGAAGTGGGAGCCATCGGGGGCAAGGGTGAAGAGGGTGCCGTCGCAGGCGGGTCCTCCTGTGGAGGTGGTGCCGTAGAGGTTTCCGTGAGCATCTTGAGCGAGGGGAGTGAAGGGGAAGGCTCCGTCTTGGTTGGAGAAGTCGGGTTGGAGGGGAGCGAAGGAGTGAAGGACACGAAAGCCGGTGCCGTTGGGGGCGAGGGAGAAGAGAAAGCCGGGGTTTTGGGAGCGATGGAAGGTTGCGGAGGCATAGAGGCGTCCGTTGGTGGCATAGAGGAGGGGATTAGGGTGGAAGGGTTGGTCGAAGGTGATGTCGTAGAGGAAGGCAGGGTCGAAGGGGAGGTTAGGTTTAGTGGTCTGTTTGGAGGGGGGTATCACGGTAACGCTGGCGAGGATGGCGAGGGCAACGGGTCGAAGAGCGGCAGCCAGCTTGGGAGCCTGGGGCAGTTGGCAGGTAACAGTAAGCACATCGGCCTCATACAAGCGGCCTATCCGCACTTGTGGAATGTACAGAATGGTACTGAGCATAGAGGGTTCATCGGCAACTAAAAAACCTGATAGTCCACTCCGGGTCACAAATGGATAGCCCAAACCGCTGTGACGGGCCTGGTAACTTCCCACTGCAACCCAAAAGCTGATCTCCATTTGCGGTCGTGAATTGCCTATTTTCTGTTGTGGCATGACCACAAGGTTGGGTACGTTCTTCTCCCAACCGGATCGGGCTTCCTCCGTTCCTTCTACATCTGAGTGTTCTCCTGCAGCTTTTGCCACATACCAGCCTACAGGAATTGTAAGACGAAGCTGTTGCCCCAACCAGAAACCTACGGGTGGAGTATAGTAAAAGCTTCCCTTGGGCTGTGTTGCTAGGAAGGAAGGGAGCCAAGAGGGAGCAGGAAACGACTTAGGGTCTACTCGAAGAGTGTGCCCAAGGAGCCTAAGCAGAGCCTGCTGAGATGCCGTTGGAGGACGGTAGATTGGGGTCGGCCATGTATCCGGTTCGTGGCATCCAAGAAGAACAACTGTACCGTAGGTACGGTCTAGAGAGATAAGAGCACTCTGTGAAGAAGGCACATACAAATAAAGAAGACAAGCAAAGTATCCTATATAATCAACAAAAATATGATGTTTCAAACGCACGCTGCTCAGCCACCCCTCTAAACCCGAAGCGCTCTTGAACGGCACACGATTGGGCAAGAAGGCAGGTAATCCATTTACTTCTGGATACCAAGCGGGAATTACCAACAGGTCTATGGGAACGACCTGTTTCGAGGCAGCTTTCTTGAAATAGCAGCGAATACCCTCGACATCCCAGAAGGGATGCGCTTGAATTTGGCCTGTTGGGGAGACTTTAAGGGGCTTCTTGTCTTGGGTCACCATCGCCACAGACCACCCTGATGGTGCTGCAAATAGAAGCCGATGGTTTCGCAAAAGTGGAGAGGGGGGTGTCGCGTACATGCGTCCATAACTAGGAGGCCCCAGCACTTGGAGAAATATCACCAAGACGATTAAGGAGACAGACTGTATCGTTGATCTCATCTGGCGTTTACTCCCCATCTGAGGAAGGATTTCCTTGAGAGGTAATCCTTGGGTGTATTCGATAAGCAGCATCTATTTGAGCGCATCCCTCCAAGGAGTACCGCGTACACACTACCAGTTGGTATCCCAGTCGGAACTGCACACATCATGACACGCCATAGCCGTCAAACCTACACGGCTTCTTGGGATCGTAGGGGCAGGTTTGACACCTGCCCCCTCGGCGGGTTTGAAACCCGCCCCTAGCGAACCTATGCGGTATCCTCAGGGCTTCACCATTCCCATCTAGTCCACTAAAGGCACATCGCTGACGTTCAAACTGACCCCCTTTTAGGACAGTTCGAACTAGCAGCTTAACAAAACCAAGCAAGGCAGAAGAGAACTCCCCCCAACTTGCACTGACCACGCACTCCCTCATGGACCTCAAACATGAGATAAACGTAGTACACCATAATGCTCGATCTCATGCTTTGATGTTGGAGGCATTACTATAGACTTGTAGCGAGCCTCCCTCCCGTCCGCACGTATCGAAAGCAGAATGAACTGGTAATCTCCGTTATCCGGTAGACGGCGCAACACACGATAGTGTTCTCCCCCCTCCCACAAACCGATGATAGGCGGGCCGTAGATACCGCTGCAACTGAACCATAAACGATGCCCCGCATCTGGTTCCCACACCAAGGCCGTCACATCAGAAACCGTCATCGTCAGCTTGAAGGAGGGGGGAGACGATGTGCCCCCCGATGCCTCCTTCGCAAAAACGGCAAGATAAGCCGCGTCAGCCTCCCCACTAACCACAGCAGCCACGTAACGCCCATCAGGAGAGGCAAAACGGTGCAGGGTGCTCTCGTCTCCGTGGATGTCATCGAGCCACTGCGCATAGTCCTTGCCGGCTTTCCAGTGCCCATGAAACTCCCTTCGCTTGTCAATGTCTTGGTCATAAAGCTCTTCCAGGTTCACTGCCGGAACGAACTTGTTTGGTTTGGTTGGGGCGGGCTTAGCCGGGTGCCCTCCGCCCATCCAGAGGAACAGGGCGGCTGTGGCCAAACTGGCCAAGCGCATTCCCAATGAACGAACCGGTCGGCGTGTCCTCTGTCATTTCTCCTTTCCCTGCTAGAGGAGGGAAGTAGCAGGTGCTAATTTTAGAAGCCGGCTTTCCTATGAAAGGAAGCCATTCGACCTCACAAGAGGCCCTGACGATAGAACGGGCTTACGGGAAGGGTTATGGATGGAACCCTGTGCAAGCCCCTTTTGCCGATGGGGACCGGTTCCAGGCGTCGAGTGGACGTCGGAAGGGTACATCTGTAGAAGATGATAACAAAGATTTATGCGCCTGTCAAGAGGTTGCAAAAAAATTTTGAGCAGGTTTTCATTGAGAAAAATGTGCTGGTGGAAAGAGTTGTTAGAAGAGAGTGCTTAACCAAACTATCTAGTTGGTCGTCTAAAGGGGTGTCAAGCCTATCCTAAAGACTACTTTCTGTGAAATTCCCTTACGTTGGGTATTCTATTTTTCGGTTGGCTCGCTGTCATAGGAGCCGATAATCCTACTCTTCTGAGGTGAGCGCCTTGATCGCATTCAAACGTGTTCTTTCATGGAATCTATGGTTTTCGTGGGTTTACCTCCTGTTTCTCTCTTCAGGCATCGTTCATGCCCAAGAGCCTCACAGTCTCTCTTCGGATGTGCTACAAACCATGCATTGGCGCAGCATCGGCCCGGCGGTGATGGGCGGAAGGATAGCGGACATTGCAGTAGACCCCAAGGACCCCTACACGATCTATGTGGCTTTAGGCACGGGTGGGGTTATCAAATCTACCAACGATGGGAACACCTGGACGCCGATTTTCGACCATGAGGCCGTTGGATCGGTAGGAGCGGTAGCCGTGGCGCCATCCGACCCTAATATCGTGTGGGTAGGCACGGGGGAGGCCAACGGACGCAACAGCTCTTCTTGGGGGGATGGTGTCTATAAGTCTACCGATGGTGGAAAAACCTGGCAGCACATGGGGTTAGAAGATACACGCGAGATAGGCCGCATTGTTATAGACCCTGACAACCCCAACATCGTTTATGTTGCTGCGGCCGGACGTCTGTGGGGCTACAACTCGGAGAGAGGGCTTTTCAAAACCACCGATGGCGGCAAAACCTGGCAGAAAGTTCTCTACATCAACGAGAAGACCGGCGTGATAGATGTGGCCTTGGCCGGGAAGGGTGGGGATGTGCTTTTGGCAGCAGCCTATCGTCGTTTGCGTACTCCTTGGGGGTTTTACGATGAAAGCACCGATTCGGGCATCTATCGTTCTACGGACGGGGGGAAGACGTGGAACAAGATCACAAAGGGTTTGCCTACCGAGAAGGTGGGACGAATAGGCCTATCGGTATGTGCAAGCCAGCCGAACATCGTCTATGCCGTCGTTGCCTGTAACGAGGGTGGGGCCAAAGACCTTTTTGACCCTACCAGCAATTTTGGCGGCGTTTTCCGCTCGGACGATGCCGGTGCGACCTGGAAGCGGGTCAACAGCACGGTGCCACGTGGGTTCTATTTCGGGCAGATTCGGGTAGACCCCACCGATCCAAACAGAGTGTATGTCTGTGGGTTTGGGCTTGAGGTATCGAAGGATGGCGGGAAGCACTTTTCCATACCCGGCTATGGTTCGCCAGGAGTTCATCCCGATCTTCATGCGCTTTGGATAGACCCTCAACATCCGGAGCATATGTGGCTTGGCACCGATGGGGGACTCTATGTGACGCACGATCGGGGTTCCACTTGGGAGTTTGTGAATAACTTTCCTATGGGTGAGTTTTATGAAGTGAGTGTAGATAACCAAAAGCCGTTTTGGGTTTATGGGGGGCTACAAGATAACGGTTGTTGGACGGGGCCGAGCGCCACCACCAATGAGCGCGGGATCACCAATTGCGATTGGATTTCTTTCCCGTCAGGGGATGGGTTCTATGTGCTTTCCGACCCAGACGATCCGCAGGTTGTCTATGCGGAGTCGCAGAATGGGGAGGCCTACCGATTGGATAGGCACACGATGACTCTGCGACGCATGCATCCGATAGCGCCTGAAGGGGAGCCGGATTATCGTTTCAACTGGAACACGCCGCTGGCCATCTCACCTTTTGACCACGATGTGGTCTATATGGGTGGAAACCATCTGTTTCGTTTCTATGATGGCTGTAAGTATTACGATGTTATTAGCCCCGATCTCTCCAAGCAGGAGGGGCCGCACATTACGACTACCGGATCGGGTGCTGAGATTTACGGAACGATCGTCACGATTTCGCCTTCGGCGATTCAGCGAGGCTTGATATGGGTGGGAACGGATGACGGGAACGTGCAACTCACTCAAGATGAGGGGAAGACATGGGAGAACGTGACCAACAACTTACCGGAAAAGGTGAGAAACTATTGGGTGTCACGGGTGGTGGCTTCGCAGTTTGTGGCAGGGCGGGCTTATGTGGCCATTGATGGGCACCGGAGCGATGACCTAGCCCCCTACCTGTTTGTGACAGAGGACTATGGAAAGACATGGCATTCCCTTGTTGGAAATTTGCCTAAGGAGGGGCCGATCCAGGCTTTTAGGGAGGACCCGGTGAATCCGAACCTGCTGTTTTGCGGCACGGAATTCGGCGCGTGGGTGAGCCTAGATCGCGGCCAACATTGGCAAAAGCTGGGCGACAACTTACCGACCGTGGCGGTAGACGATCTTGCCATTCAGTCGCGCGATCACGCGCTTGTGGCAGCAACGCACGGCCGAAGTTTATGGGTACTAGACAACATTGCGCCGTTGGAAACGGTTGCTTCCAATCCCAAGGAGAATCAGCCCATTCTCTTTCCTCTAGCTCCTGCATTGGAGTATCGGTATACGCTTACCACAGAGATCAGCGGTCAACACGATTTCGTGGCACCTAACCCTCCACGAGGGGTGCGCATCGTGTTTTGGCTGCCGACTCTGGAGGATGCAACCCCCACTATCGTGATAACCGATGCGAAGAATCAGGAGGTAGCGCGGCTTTTCGGAGAGCGTTATCCGGGAGTGCAAACATTGGTTTGGGATATGTTGCAGAGGCAAGAGGAGGAAAGAGGCCCCGGTCGACGCGGAGCACCGCCACGGTTTGTGAAGCCTGGTGTCTATACGGTGACGCTGCAGGTCGGCAAGTTCAAGCAGTCGCAAAAAGTGACGATAACGGGCAACCCGGCGCTCTCGGAGGAGGAGACGGACGAGCCATACACCGATCCGGACAGCGGTGGGGAGAGTGAGATTGGGCCGTAGGGTTTTGCAAAAAGGGTCAAGAGCCGGAAGCTCTTGACCCTGAAATATCGGAGTATCGGTAACGAAGCTATTTGTTGTCGTCGGTATTTGTGCCGTTATCCGAGGGCATATCCGGTTTGACGTCGCCATTTTGGGGGATAGGCTTGATATCGTCGTTGGTTTTCCCCATGACGGCTCCTAAGCCGGCGTCCCAACCCCCTTTGCAGTTGATGCAAACCGGCTTGCCATTGGCGGCGTTGTCGCCGCAGTTGCACATGCCCATGTGCACGGCGCAATAGTCGCACTTTCCTTTGATGCAGCACTTGTAGTTGTCTCCGTCCTTGATCTTTTTGACCATTGCCTCGACCTTTTTAGAGGCTGCCGTTTGCTGCGGCATATTTTGGTCTGGCGAGCCACTTTGATCTTGGGCGTAGGCCAATCCTCCAAGAACGGCTATCGCTCCCAAAAGGGAGAAGACAGCTGTTTTTGTGCGTTTCACGTTTCGAGTACCTCCTTATCTGGTATCGTTCGAGTAAACGATGCGGGCTGGATATAGACCGGCCCGCGGCCGAAGAGTGCACTCGTTGCGGTAGAGAATGGCCTTCGGTAGAGATAAGACCGCTAGCCGCTTGATTTGCGAAGGTACTCGTCCAGGAATATGCGCTTCTATAGTAGACGACGCATCGAGTAAGGGAAGGAGTTCGCCCCGCTATCCGTTGATTGCAGGAAGCAAGAGGCGGAATGTAGAAGTAACAGCTAGAATCATTCTTCAGCCAGAGAGCCTCGAGCTCGTTTTAAAACAATGGGCATATCTCTTCTGGTAACACGGCGACAGGTGCTGCGGGGCTTGGGAGTCGCTATCGGAGCGAGTTGTGCTGGGTTTATTCGATGGCGCTTAACGGTGCGTCCATCTCATTACCCAGGGCCGTTTCGCGACGTCACCAGAGAAGCTCGGCTGCATTTTCGTTACGATAATGATGCCTCCCCCCGCCATCGGTTTGTGGAGACGACGGGAGGGGGGTGTGCGTTTCTCGACTTCGATAGAGATGGACTTCTCGATATTTTTGCAGTACAAGGTGGTCCAGCTCCTGGAAGTGCGCCAAGGCCGCGCCCTCCGGCTGCGCTTTATCGGAATCGAGGGGATGGCACCTTTGAGGATGTGACGGAAGAGGTAGGTCTCGCGGTGGATATGGGGTATGGGCAGGGAGTAGCTGTCGGGGACTATCTGAATACGGGTTGGCCGGCGCTGTTGGTGACGGCCTATGGCGGTGTTCACCTATTTCGGAACGATGGGGGGCACTTTCACGAGGTAACACGGGAAGCAGGGCTTGTACAAAGGGGAGAGCCACACTGGGCAACAAGCGCCTGTTGGTTTGACTATGATAAAGATGGGTGGCTTGATCTCTTTATTTGTCATTATGTCTCCTGGTTTCCCGATATGGATGAGCCGTGTGCGGATGCCAAAGGGCGGCTAATGTACTGTTTGCCTACCGACTATTTGGGAGATACCTGCGTTCTTTACCACAACAACCGAGATGGCACCTTTACGGATGTCACTAAGGAGGCGGGGTTAGCCCAGCTTGTTGGAAAAGCCTTAGGAGTTGTGGATTTGGACTATGACAACGATGGCTGGCCCGATCTCTATGTCACTAACGACATGATGCCGAACTGGCTATTACAGAATCAGCACAATGGGCGTTTTAAGGAGGTAGCGGCCCAAGCCGGGGTTGCCTTAGGGCCTGTGGGGGAGGCTTTGTCAGGGATGGGCGTTGTGGCGGCCGACCTCACTAACCACGGATTACCCGATCTTTTTGTGGGCAACTTTAGCCATCAACCCCGGTCTTACCTTCGGAACAATGGAGATGGCACTTTCTCTTTTATGTCGGACCCCATAAGCGTCGGAAGTGTCAATCAGCCCTATTTAACGTTTGGATTGGAATGCCTCGATTATGACTTAGATGGAAGCTTAGACCTGGTGTTGGGAAACGGCCATATTAATGACATTTTGGGGGATCATGGTAGGGTGACGTATCGGGAACCCCAGATTTTGCTCCACAATCGAGGGGATGGGCATTTTGAAGAGGATGCCTCTTTGGGTGGAGATTTGCAAATACCTCGTGTAACGCGCGGACTAGCTGTGGGAGACTACAATAATGATGGCCGACCTGATATTCTTGTTAGCGGTCCCAACATGCCTCTTACGCTTTTTCGCAATGTGGGAGCGATGAACCATCATTGGATAGGCTTTCGGCTAGAAGGAACGCATACCAACCGAGATGCTATAGGAACGAAGGTAACGATTCGCGCAGAAGGGCGAACCCAAACACGGTGGGTGCGAGGCGCATCAAGTTACTGTTCTCAAAGCGATCGACGTCTGCTGTTTGGCGTCGGAACCGCTAAGACGGTGCAGGATGTAGAGATTTGCTGGCTATCAGGTGCACAACAGCACTTAGGGCCTTTAGAAGTAGACAGGTACTATTCGATTAAAGAGGGATGCCCATCACGAGCAGAGGTAGTATCTATTAAGAGTTTCTAACAAATCCATATTAAGAAAGGGATTATACAAAATGAAGAAAAAGCTGTTAGGTGTTCTGTCAAAGCGGATTCCGCCGTGGGTCATTCTTGTTCTGGTCATCGTTGTCGGAGGCTATTTTCTTGTTGCGCACTTAGTGAAAGTTTATGCCGAGCGCAACGCTGCTGAACGCGAGATAGCCTTAGAAAGGCCGGAGATTGACGCATGTAAGCAACGGCTCCTTCTCTTCTACAATGCCTGGAAGCGGTATCGCGCCGATCACAAAGGGGCTGAACCCCCTTCCCTGGAGGCTCTCATTCCAAAGTATATTCCCGACCCGAATCTACTTGTGTGCCCAACGGTTGCGAGATGGGCTAAGAAGGGGGTGCATTTTACCGTAGGAACCGTGGCTATTGGGCGGAGGGTCTATCCCGTGAGCTATGGTTTTCGGTGGCTGGCTAGTAGTATGAATGCTTACGATATCAAAAAGGAGGGCGATAACGCTCCTCTCGTCGTCTGTTATTCTCATGAGGAGGGAGTGTACTGGGCTGCATATCATCGTCCACCCCCTGTCGGTGCTTTCAATCAGGCACAAAGAGACCGTTGGGTCGCTCCGGTGCGTCACACCTATGCGCTTGTTATCCGCCGCAACGGCAAAATAGATACACTAAGTCCCGATGATGAATAAGACTAAATGGGTTCAGGATATTCAGGCAGCAGGGGAGGCAGCGGCGAGCCACACTCCGGGCAAAAGCGAAAGGAGACGTTGGAAACAGAGTGCCCGCATTGTTCGCAGACCCGTTCGCTCGCTTTTTTACGCGCATACGGGTATTCCCCTCGGAGGAGCCTCTGATATTCGCGACTGCGACTCCAATCGAGCACCTCGCGGGCACGCACAGCCGGGAAGGGTTCAGGATTAAAACGGAGCATCTTGAATTTGTAGTAGAGGCCGAGGAAATCATCTTCCATATCGTCGAACAGATCGGCCTGACGTACGAATTCAGCGGAATCGAGGTCGTCGGTCAGTTTTTGGGTACCGGCAACTCGTTTTAAGATGGCATTGACGCAGATTTCGGGGTCTTGGACAACGAGTAAGCCGGCTCTGTCGGCCGATAGTTCAGACTTGCGGAACCAGGCGAAGAGCGTATAGAGGAGGGTGCGAACGAGGAGCTCCCCAGGAATATTGAGGTAGGGGCTATTCGCTGCAAGCAGGCTGGCCAAAACGAGCGCCATCGTTCGGTAGAGCATATGATCGGATTTGATGTGGCCAATTTCCCTTCCGATGACGAAGAGACGTTCGGTGTCGCTGAGAAGGTCAACGAGGCTAGACGAGATAACAACGATATGCCGCTGCATGCCTAGGGCGTAGGATACGGGGTAGGGGTGTTGAATGAGGTAGAACTCCGGTTCGCGCACATCGAGGATGCTACAGGCTTCACGCAGATCGTTATAGAGACGAGAGCACTGTTTGGGGGAGATGCGAAGGCTATCAGCTGTAAAAAACAGCCTGGCATAGCGCTCGAACCCGATATCAGAAAGCCAACGAAAAAGGCGGTCTAGTCCTGGCGTGGCCCGCAAAGCTTCGAGTGCTGCGCGGTCTGCCGGATGTTCATAGGCTGTGCTTGAAAGACCAGGAAAGCGTAATCGCGCTGGTAAAACCGTGTTCGGTGTTGTGCTCATCGTGGGTTCTCCTCAAGATATTCTATTCACCGGGTTGGGACGGCTCTTGACTGTCTGTGGGGGAAGGGGCGACCTCGTCTGAGGCGATCATTGGGGAGCTTGGCCGACCGCAGTAGGGACAGAAGCGGTAGGGCTGATCTAGTTTTTCACCACAGGCGACGCAGGCATGCCATAGAGGCGGCTCTTCGTGGCGTTGTTGGGCGCTAAAGGCTTGAAAGACTTTGGCCAGCGATTGCGCCTCTTTTACATTAAAGAAGCCCCACACGCGAAAACGCAGGCAAAGGTTGTCGGCAATTTGTACGGTAAGCCGTCCTGCAGGGGTACCTCCAAAGGTTTCGCTTTTAACAAACTGTATGTGAAGAATATCCGTTAGGGGATAGCGATGGGGCGAAAGCTTAGAAGGTTTTCCATCGGCGATGTTGACGTGTTGGATGAGCAGATTCTGATCGGTAAGTCCCACATTCACGAGGGCGGCAAAAAGGGCTTCAGGGCATACGTAGAGTTTTCCCCTCAATCCCCCTGCGATCCAGGCTCTCGTGTAGCCGAGAAGATGTTCCTCAGGAGCGAGCAAAGATTGCAGGCCTTCAATGAGAGAGGCGATTTCTATAGGCTCTTCGTTTCGGGAGGCACGTGCTTCATAAGCGTAGCGTGCTCGGCGGCCTCGCTTTCTCATAGCAGTTCCCTTCTTCATTCTGTTTCTATAGCATACCGTACGGAGAGGGTACGGACGAGGTTTCAGCGTTTTTGTTTTGGACGCTCACGGTGCAGATATAGCAGGCCATATTTTAGTCAGCTGCTTTAGTTCCGGCTGATGGGGCTGCAGCTGTAGGCTGCGTTGTGCGGCTAGTTGGGCCTCCGTCCAATTATGATGGGAGGCGTAGAGAAGTGCCAAACGATTCCAGAGGAGGGCGCTATTAGGTTGACGCCCGATGCGCATTAGCAGCTGCGAAAGTTTTAAGCGAAATTGGCTCTCCTTGTAGAACCGCTCTAAGGTCGCTTTTGATTCGGAAGGTTTTCCCTCTAATGCCAGAGTTCGACCCAGTGCGAAGAGGGCTTGAGTATCGTTGGGATTTAATTGAAGGGCATGACGAAATGCCTGTTCGGCATCGGGCAGTTTGTTCGTGAGAAGATATAGCTGCCCGAGCTGATAGGAGGCAGCGTAGGCCGTCTTCGGGTCGTTCAATCGCTCAATAGCTGCTTTAAGCAGCCTTATCGCTGTCTCTTGTTGAGTAGGAGACGTAGATGAGATAGCAAGGAGCGTGCCTTCTGCAGCTAGGACTTCTGGATTGTGTGGGGAAAGGTGGTGAGCTTTTTGAAGCACGGTTTTGGCCTCTGTGAAACGCCCCATCTGCTGAAGGATGGTAGCGAGGTTAAGAAGATACGAGAGACGGTTAGTGGACAACGCCACAGCCTTTTGGGCAGCGGAGAGAGCGTGCTGGAGATCGCCCTGTTGGAAAAGCGCTTTTGAGAGACCATACTGGGCTTCTGCGTCGTGTGGATTCAGCGATAGAGCATGTCGAAATGCATCTATGGCTTTTATCCGGTCGCCGGTTTGTAAATAGAGATCGGCAAGAGTTGACCATGCGGCCGAGGAGCGAGGCAGCGCTTGTGTCATCTGTGTGGCAAGAGCAAAGGCGTTGCTCATGTCGCGAGTCCGTTGTGCACAACGAACTGCACCAAGCCATGCGGTTTTGTTGGCCGACTGCAGTTGGGTAGCATGGATATAGTCTTGAAGGGCCTCCTCATAATGCCCTTCGATCTCCATGCGGGCGGCAAGCTCTACGAAAGCATCAGGATCGTTTTCATGACGAATGGTGTAGCGGAGAAGCGAAGGGAGCGAAAGATGATGAAGCCAAAATCGGTGTCCGAAATCGGAGAAGAACAACAGGGTAGCTAACCCTCCAAGTCCGATTAGAATGATGGCAAAAGCAAATAGCGCACGTTTCATCAAACGTTTAGGCGCGGAGACTGTCGCCTAAAGACGACAGAGGAAACGCGCGACAAACCTCCTTTCGTTCGATGGATAGTTAGCGAATAATTGGATATACTGATGTATACGCGAAAAAGACAACCGGAATGCGACTGACCGTCCAACTCAAACTGCTGCCCACACCGCAACAAGCCGACGCACTCCGACGCACCCTTGAGACGGCTAATGCCGTCTGCAACGCTATCAGTCAAGTCGCCTGGAAAACACAGACCTTTCGGCAGTTTCCCCTCCACCGGCTGACTTATCGTTCCGTGAGGAAAACCTTCCCTCTGTCGGCTCAGGTGGTCGTGCGCTGTATCGCCAAAGTTGCCGAGGCCTATCAACACGACACAAACACCAAGCCTGTCTTTAAACCTCACGGCTCCGTTGCCTATGATGACCGTATTCTCTCGTTTGCTCTCTCCGACGCCCTTGTCTCGATTTGGACACTTGAGGGCAGACAGACCATCCCCTTCATATGTGGTGACAGGCAGCAGATGTTGCTTGCCTACCGACGAGGAGAAACCGACCTGGTGTTCTCCAACGGCTCCTGGTACCTTTATGCCTCCTGCGAAGTCCAAACTCCCCAACCTTTTGAGGCTGAGGGTGTGCTTGGTGTTGACCTGGGCGTCACCAACATCGCCACCGATAGCGATGGAGAAGTTTATTCCGGCAAAGCGATGAAGAACGTTCGTCACAGGCATCGGCGCTTGCGTCAGAAACTGCAACGCAAGGGGACGTTGGGTGCCCGGCGTCGTTTGAAAAAGCTGTCCGGCAAGGAACGTCGGTTCGCTACTTACGTTAACCATTGTCTTTCCAAACGGATGGTTGCGAAGGCCGAATGCACGAAGCGTGCGATTGCGTTGGAAGACCTCACCCATATTCGCACGCGGATGAAGGCTTGCCGGTCTCAGCGCGCAACCCTCCACTCTTGGTCTTTTGCTCAGCTTCAAGGCCGACGCCCTTCCCCTCGTGCATTTATCGCCTATAAGGCTGTGTTGAAAGGGGTTCCTGTCCACTAGTTGACCCTCGTAATACCTCTCGCACTTGTCCGAACTGTGGGCATTGTGCGAAAGAGAACCGTAGAACACAGTCTTCGTTTGTGTGCACATCCTGCGGCTCCGAAGGCCTCTCAGCTTCGCTTTCGAGGTGACATTCCTGGCGGATGGGATTGCGGCGGGCAATATTGTCTGTTGGGCCGCCGTAAACCGGCCGTACTGCCGGATACCGATGTTGCCTCAAGTGGCCATCGGTAGCACCAGAGCAAAGCTGCTGTCTTTAGGCAGCGGTAGTTTACTCTTCCAAACCGGTATCTTCTCGAATCGTGATATAGCGATTAAACCTGGATATAGAAATATTGTCTACTTTCCCGCTGGGCCAGTGGACGGAGAGCTTCACCGGCGTCCCATTGTGAGTGCCTAACCCAAAAAGGACTCGTGGATCGCATGCGCTAAGATAGCTTCTGCCGGTTTGAACCTCGCGCATTTGTCTTGTGCCACCCGCTTCCAGATAGAGACGTGTTCCAATAGCGTCACGATTGCTTTTGGTTCCAACCAGCTTAAGTCCTAACCAGCGATTCGACGTAGGTGTTTCATTATGCAGCAGAAGAGCATGGCCTTCCAGGTTGACCACTAAGGCATCGGGTTTGCCATCGTTGTCGTAATCTCCTATGGCAAGGCCGCGCCCTACAATAGGTTGCAAGAAAGCAGGACCTACTTCGCTGGAGATATCACAGAAGGTGCCATCATGGCGATTTTGAAAAGCTTGCATGGTTTGCCGATAGGTTGCCGGGGGATGAAACTGATAGATTGTATCTTGCACATGTCCGTTGGTGAAGAGAAGGTCAAGCCACCCGTCGAGGTCGAAGTCGGCCCATGCCGCTCCAAAGGCAAGGCGTTGGGTGGTATCTGCAAGGCCGGCAGCGTAACTTACGAATTTAAACAGCCCATTGCCTTCATTGTGATAGAGAGCACGGGGCTGATCCTGGAATGTGGCTACAATCAGATCGAGATAGCCATCGTTATCATAGTCGCCCCAATCTACGCCCATACCCGCCTGAGGATTTCCGTTGGCATCGTAAGCGGTTCCGGAGAGCAATCCCACGTTTTCAAAGCCGGTATGACGATTATGCCAGAGGTCGGCAGCGAGGCCGTCGTTAGCAACATAGAGGTCCTGCCAACCATCGTTATCATAATCTGCGGCTGCTACGCCAAGATTGTTGCCATGGCCTTTATCAAAGCCCCACCTTCGTGTGACATCGGTAAATTTATTATCATGGTTGTATCGAAACACGCGAATAAATTGTGGATCATAGTAGAAAGGAGGGCAAGCGGCTTGAACGCTACCGTAGCGGCATGTTTGTAGGGAGTGCGGGGTAAAGGTGACGTAGTGTCCGACGACTAATTCAAGCACTCCATCTCGATCCAGATCGGTGAAGGTTGCGCTTGTCGCCCAGTCGTAAGGGCTGGCCGCTTCTAGCCCTGATCCATGGGTTGCGTCTTCAAAATAGCCTTCATGGTTATGTAAGAGCACGTTGCGACCGTAGCCTGTTAAGAAGACGTCTGGCCAGCCGTCGTTATCATAGTCGCCTACGGCAACTCCCATGAACATTCCTTCCATGGTAAGGCCAGCTTCTTTTGTACATTCTCTAAAAGTGCCGTTCCTATTGTTTTGATAGAGGGCGCAGTGGGGTTGACCAACAAGGAGAACATCGAGAAAGCCATCATTATCAAAATCGAGAAAGGCACAGCCACATCCGGCGGTGTCTAGAATATTCAAGGGCGAACGTTCATGATGGCTTAGTTGAAAGTGAATACCGACATCGCGGGCACGGTCGAGTAGACGGAAAGGGGGTTGCTGGGATGTTTGCCTAAATGGGTCGGTGAATGGGCGAGAGGGTCGGCAACTCGACACGAGTGAACAGAGGGTAGAGCACAGGCCGTATTTCAGCAGGCTACGGCGAGATGGCTTATGTCGAGCAAGTTGCTTTATCAATTGCGATATATTCATGTGGTTATGAGTGGCCATTTTCACGGTTCAAGGGAAAGCGATAGAGCGTGAATTTGGGCTGCCCATAGAGCGCGCTATGAGACCAATTAAACCAGTTGGTATGATTGGTGCATTGAACAAAATAGCAGTTGGGACCTTGGAAAAGGAGTTGGCTCGTTGTATGCGTATTGATTTGGAAAAGTAGTTCAAAACTGGCAGGTTGGGGCATATAGCGCCATATACGTGTCGCACCTAGTGTGTTAGATTGAGCCATGTAAAGGTCGGAGCCGTAAACGTAGAGCTGTAGAGGGGCATTGCCAACAGCCGGTAACTCCTCCAGTACATGTATCGGTTTGCCGGACAGATTCGTATAGACGATGCGATAATGATCGGGAAAGGTAGAGTTGTTCCACAGTGCAAATATATTTTGAACCCAATAAAAGTTGCCTTGGTATACCACAGGGGGGTATTGGCTATTGTAGTTATCAATTTGTCCTATGGCTTTCCCCTTGTGATCAAAAAGACAAAGGGTGTTACGAAAAATAGGGATACGGCTTGCAGTACGTTGAATAACCGTTCGAGTTTGGTGAGTAGGCCATTCCTGTAAAATGCAGATGTAGGGCGACAAGCAAAATATCTGGCGAGCATTTGGAATATTTTGTACCAATTCATCCACTTTCCGGCTGGGCAGGTTCATACGCATGAGAGCGAATCGATGTTTTGCAGCGGGTGCTTGTGATGTTAACCAATAGATGGCATGGTCAGTTGCTGCGACAGGATAAAGCTGTTCATGGCTTAAGGAGATAATCGGATTAAAATTCGATAGTAGTAATTCTATTTTACCATTTTGAAGCGAGATCGCGATGATTTTTGCGGACGGACAAGTAGGCGTTGTTGCGGGGAAGTGGAGCGCATACAGCATGTTATTTCCAGAATATATTGGGGTAACATTGCCCTGTAGTGTCGCGAGTGTTTGGAGCTTAGACTGTTTCAATGTGAGACAATGGATAAGAAACTTACCTGGGCTACTTAGGTCGGCAGTATAGACGGCACTGGGCAGCACCGCTAGGACCAAACTATCTGGTAGATTTGTAACGGCTTGTAACGGTGTCTGCCGAGCAGCTTTTCTGATGATTAGAAAAAGCAGAACTACTGTGCTCAAGACGAGAACACCGTGAGAGAGGGAACGATGGCTCTCCTTCATCTCTGTCCTCGTTGGTGGGTGTATACTCGGGGATCGGGTCGGATGGCATCTCCCTCACGCAGCCAATAGAAGCGGTCTACCGCTAGGGGGCCGTGAATAATCTGACGCTGGCCACTGAGCCATCGGATTTCAATTGTTTCTACTCTGGTCGCGGCGCCTAGTCCAAAGAAAAGACGTTTATCGCTGCTTGAAGCGTAGCTGCTACTAAGACGACATTCGGCAAAATAGCGTTTGCCTGAGGCGGTTACCCACACCAGCGAGCCGGCTCCATCTCGATTCGTGCGTGTGCCCTCCAGCCGCAATGTAATCCAGTGATTCGTGTCTTTGCTTTCGTTGTGAAAGAGCTGGGCAGGAGCATTGTGGTTATTTACCAAGATGTCTAACTTGCCATCGTTATCATAGTCGCCCACGGCGAGACCACGAGTGACCATTGGAACGTCGAGATCGTCTACTCCCTGAGTGACGAGCTCGAACGTTCCATTCCCTAAATTATGAAATAGTTGTTTAGGTTCGGCATAGGTAACCCCGGGCGCACGATCGGCAATGAGAGGGTCAATATGACCATTGCCTACTATTAAGTCTTTCCATCCATCGCGGTCATAATCAATGAACTCGACGCCAAAAGCAAGGGTGTTGAGGGTTGCCGATCCAATGCCGGATTGATAGGTTGCATCCTCGAAATAGCCCAAAGAAGTGGCACGATATACCGAATTGGGTTGGCCGGAAAAATTGGTAACAACGAGACTCTCCCAGCCTTCATTCGTGTAATCTCCCACAGCAATGCCCATGCCGGACAGAATGCGTCCATCCGTTCCTGCAGCTACCCCTGCTTGTAGGGCGACATTGCGGAAACGGCCGTTTCCTTCATTGTGAAGGAGAACGTTCGGCATGAGATCGTTAGCGATATAGATATCTTCCCGTCCGTCGTGATCGTAGTCTAGCCAAACGACACCAAGCCCTCGGCATTGAAGTGCATCGAGACCGGCTTGCTTGGTTACATCGGTAAAAGTGCCATCCCCGTTATTGTGATATAGCGTGGGTGTTTCTGTGGTATAGACCTCAGGAGAGCAGTAATCACGGCGACCCTTATCGTCTTTGCAGACAATATCGGTAGAGGGGGTCCAAGGCACATAATGAAGCACGATAAGGTCAAGATTGCCATCATTATCGTAGTCACCGAAGGCTGCGGAGGTGGCCCAGCGATTTTTACCGCGTTCACCTACACCGGCGCGTTCCGTGACATCCTGGAAACCTCCTTTGCGATTGTTTTGCAGCAGAAAGCATCCATTGTAGCCGGTGATGAAGATATCTGGATAGCCGTCGTTATCGAAGTCTCCTACGGCAACGCCCTGAGCATAGCCTTGGTCAAAATCAAGCCCGGCCTCTAAGCTAACATCGGTAAAGGTTCCATCTCCGTTGTTGCGATAGAGGGCACAGCGAGGTCGTGGCCCTGAGCTGGACTGTCCAGGTGGTGTGCCCGACTGTACTAGGAAGATGTCAAGAAGTCCGTCGTTGTTATAGTCCAAAAAGGCGCAGCCGCCAGGGGTTGTCTCAATAAAGGCGAATTTTCCACGGGCCCCGTTGGTTTCGATAAAATGTATGCCGACCTGCGACGCAACATTCCGAAAGAGTAGGTTCTGTTTAACCGGGCGCACTGGATCGCTGTCGGAGAGAGGATGTTGATCGTTTAAAGAGAGCGTTCGGCAGCCGGTGAGAGTAGCAAGAAGGCCGAGAAAAAGATCGCGACGGCTAAGTATGTGCTTCATAAGGAAGTACCTGAATAGGCCTGCGTTTTGCGTTGCAGGGATAGGGCTTGGGAAAGGGCCTTTTGAATTTCAGGATCATGTGGTTTCAAATTATCGGCTGTACGGAGAAAGAGCAGTGCCGCCTTTGGCTCGTTGCGTTGAATTTCGAGACGGCCCAGCTGAAGGAGGAGAGGCACATTTTGCCGATCGGTAGAGTAGCGTCGTAGCAGGGAGGTCTCTTCTGCTTGTAACATGCTTTCACGCTGATATTCAGCGAGGGTTGTCTTGGCATCCTTTTTATCACCCAGCATGAGCTGGGCTTGTGCGAGGGTGTAGAGGGCGGCGATGTAATGGGGCTTTTCCCGAATCGCTTTTTGGAGGTAGGGAAGAGCCACCTTTAGACGATGTTCGTTAAAATAGAGACGGCCGAGTTCAAAGTTCGCTTCGGGGTAGTAAGGGTTCAAGAGCAATGCCTTCAGGAGATACTGTTCGGCCTGTTGTTGGCTTGAAGGGGCCGCAGAGCGGCGCGCATAGATATAGCCTAACCAGTAATAAGGTTCGGGATGTACTTTGGTCAGTTGCAAAATATGCAGCAGCACCTGTTGAGCTTGATTATAGTCGCCTGTGAGTGCTAAAACTTTGGCGTAAGTGAGTTGTATCTGTGGGTCGTTGGAATAGGCCCGCGAGGCGACATGAAGGTGTTGAATGGCAGATAGCGCATCATTACGCTTTGCGGCCAAGATGCCGAGGCACAGATGGGCACGTGGGCAGTTGGGGTCTAATTTTAGCTCATGCTGCGCGTCGCGCTCTGCCGACACCTCCAGGCCGACGAGGGCTTCTGCTTCGGCAAGGCGACACCAAGCATGTTTTGCTGTGGGCATAAGCTCAAGGTATTTATGCCAAAAATCTATAGCTACAAGATTATTATTTTCGCGCATAGCCATTTCCGCTAAAGCACGATAGGGGGGTGGATAGCGAGGATCTCGACGAATCGCGACTAGGTAAGCCCGTTGTGCCTGTGGCATCATCCCGATCTCTTCGAGGTTGCGGCCTCGTTGATATTCAAACGCAGCAGATGAAGGTCGTAATTCAAGCCATATGCCAAACAATAAACCCACCATGCCCGCTATAAGCAGAATATAGCGGGCATGGATAACGAATTTATGCGGCATAGATGCCGTACGCATCGCAACTACTTATAGAGTGGGCAAAGATTAGCATCGGTATCGCCCGTTTGTTGACCCCAGTCACCCGAGGCGATTTCGCGCCCGAAACTATTATACTGAGGTCCACCTGCGGGGCCTTTGGGTAGAAAGACAGCTGCAAACTTCTCCGCCTTTACATGCCCATCGAAGAATGCCCAGTTGCCCATACCGCCATTCGGCTTTACTTGTGTCGGATCGTTGCTCCCAGGATTGATTGAACCGCGATGCTGGAAGAAGCCTGTGCCCCACTGGCAAGCAGGAGGGTTATTGATATGGGCGACCCAGTCACCGAGGTCATTATCTTGCCAGAGCGATTCGAGCATCATGACTTCTTCGGCGGGATGGTCCAGGGAAGCCATTTTGGGTCCAGTTTGATCGTATATCAGAACTCCATTGGAGGCATAGGAGGTCATGAAGTTCTTGTCGTTTTCCTCGGTAGGAATATTACGATTCGGATTCGATGGGCACTGCCATATCTGATAGTTTTTAATGTAGGGGAAGGTGACCGTTTTGTAGCCGATAATATGGCCATTAACCGGATCTCCATCTACATTACCGGGCAGACGAACGATGCGGCTGCCGGGAAACGTCTCATCGTAGTCCTGTGCGTACATCTCCATGCCCAAGGCGATCTGCTTGAGGTTGGATAGACAGGTTGCTATACGGGCCGACTCACGGGCCTGTGCAAACACAGGAAACAGGATGGCTGCCAAAATCGCTATAATAGCGATGACGACAAGCAGCTCTATGAGTGTAAATGCAGACGATTTTCTTAACACTTTTAAACCTCCTTCTAGAAATTAAGCGTTGTATTTAAATGTGTTGTAAATCTCTTCATCCTAACGAGAGAAGCCTCATGACAAAGATTTTCTTATTGACCACCTCCTCCCATATGCGCATAAGGTGAATTCGAGATGGAGGCACTATTTCCGTTCTCCATCATCTGATAAGTTGAACGTGCTTGAGGGGGCAGCTGCGGTTTTTGGGGTTTTTGCCACATGAAACTACTCCAGCGGATGCCCCAGTAGGCAAGCAGAAGAGCTATGACAAGGAACGCTATAGCGAAACCCAACCTCTTCTTCTGTACTTCATCCATAGCCTGCTTTCTCCTTTGACGAATTAAATGTATATGTCTAGATAGCTTTTATTTTGTGTCCTGACCGTGGGGGGAGGAGACCTCATTATTTAGAGAAGATGACCTCTTCTCTTTAGGAACTTTGGTAGGGGATACAGAAGCTTTCTGTTTTGGCGAAGAGGCGGATTGCTGTTGTGGTGAAGGGCCTGGACGTGCCGAATTATGGAGCGGAATTCCGCCTAAGGGGGCTTCTGTGGCCCGATAAAGTATGAGTGCAGCGACACCAATTGCAATAATAACGATAACGATGGCTAGTAGCGGATTCACCTGTGTTTTCATTTGTGTGAATCTCCCGAAGTTAAAGAGCGAAGACGTGCTTGGTAGAGTTGTGCAGTTTCATGATCACCAGCATCCTGGTATATCTCGACTGCAGCTTTCAGGGCTAGCGGATTTGTCGGTGCTGTTTGTAGTACGGAGTTCATGATCGTAACTGCCTTTTTATGATTCCCCATCTCCGCCTCAGTTTGGGCTAAGGCGATAGCGGTGGCAATATCGTTAGGCCGTGCTACCACGCGCTTGAGAAGCGTGTTGTAGCGAGCCGTAAGGTTACTTATACGCAGATATTGTTGAAGCATAGCGCTTGCCTTTGAACGGTCGCCAAGGTTGCGGTAGGCAGTGGCGAGGTTATAGGCACATTCCGCAGAGTGATCGCCTTGGAGCCAAGCCTTATGGAGCACAGCGATCGCTTTTTGGTTATTCCCACTTAGGAGATAGAGACGTCCCAGTTCCTCTTGAGCGTCGGTACGAGATGGATCGAGTTGTTGGAGTTTTTCAAAGGCTTGGATGGCCGTTTGAAGGTTCGATGGAGTCGGTGATCGACGAGCATAGTCCCACCCAAGCACGTAATAGGCTGTCGGATAGTTAGGATTGCGTTTAATAACGCCGCGAATAGTGCTTGCTGCACCGTCGAGATCGGCATCATCGAGCTGGGCTTGCGCTAAAGAGGTCGCGATCTTTACATCGTTTGGTGCCAATGCTGCGGCTCGACTCAGCTCTGAAATTGCCTCTTTGTGATCCTGTTGATTGCCGTAGGCGATGCCGAGTAGAGCATGCGCTCGTGGGCAATCGGGTTCCACGCTCACCGCTTTGCGAGCGGTTTCGAACAACTTCTGTTCCTGTCCGGTTAGCGCGTAGGCCTCGGCAAGATAGCAGAGTACATGGGGCGTGGTAGGGGCAAGGGCGTAAAGATGACTTAAGAGAGGGATGGCTTGTTCAGGATGCCCCGTTTGGAGGTAGAGGTGGGATAAGAGTTGATAGGCTTCGGGGCGCATTGGATTTTGGATAAGAGCCTGTAACCAGGCATGTTCCGCGTCGGCTAGACGCTGTTGATGCAATGCGTCGATCCCACTGTTGATGGTCTTAAAGTAGCGCCGGTTAGCGAGGTAACCAGTTTCTAAGCGAATCGCTGCAAGGAGCAGGATAAGAAAACCTCCTACGAGCAGCGCTCTTGTCGCCGGTGTGGGCGCTTTTCTATGTCCTAACCGAATCGAGACCATCTCAAAATTTCGCTCTCGGCGGAAGTATGCCTGTATGGACACTCAAACGGATTCGTATCTTTTTCTATATGTCAATATTATAACCTACCTTCCTTTAATTTGTCAACTGTAGCCCATAGAAAGCGGCGCAGAAGAAAGAAAATCATTTGCTCTGGCTGGTGATAGTCTAGACGTTCTCTGGATAAAGAACCCTTGTCCAGAATGAATAGTTAGCGATACTGGTGGCTCTGGACAGGGTTCCTGTGGCAAGAGCGTATTTCACTGTAGCCGAATAGTCACATGCGCGCCGGGCTTTGCCAGCGTAAACTTGGTGGTTTGAACCTTGCCGTTTGCCGTAACGGTAACTGTGTAGTCGCCCAAGAAGCCGCGTGTAGTGCAGAGGCCTTTGGCATTCGTTTGAAGCTGCTCATCGGTCCACCAACGATGAAACACCATATCCTCCCAAGCCTTACCAACCGGACGCAGCTGCCAATCTCTGGAGAAGAGGGCTGCTTGAGGAATCCAATGGGCTCCTGCCCAAAAGCCCCACATCACTATTCCAGAGACGGCCGGATGGCTGAAGGCCGCAGTGAGAAAGTCGCGCATGTACTGCGCTTGAACCTGCGGATTGGGGAGGTTGATGTCTAACTCGGTAACCTCGATGGGCAGACCGAACTTGGCAAAGCGGTCAAGAATTTGCAGGATGCGAGTTGGCGGTGTAAGGGGAGTGCCAAAATGGCACTGCACTCCAATCCCCTGGAGGGGAGCATGGTGATCGAGCAGATATTGAATGATCTCTGCATAGCGGTTCTGATGGTTAATGTCAGTCCCTCCGGCAGCTAGGATGTTGTAGTCGTTGACGAACAGACGCGTAGTTGGATCTACCTCATGGGCAAGTTGATACCAATGCACAACGGCATCTAGGCCACCAAGGGCATCGTAAACCTCATGGTTGTCTACCGGCTCGTTCACTACATCCCACTCAACGCATTGGCCTTTGAGGGCACCTAACTCGTCGCGGATATGGTCGTCTATGGCTTGGGCAAGCGCTTTTGGATCGTCTCGGAGTGCGGTCACCGAAGGGGGCATCCAGCGCCATGTGGGCCAAACGAGATTGTGGCCACGTACCGCGATATGATGGTCGTTCAGCCACTGAACCGCCTTGGGGCCGGTCTGACGGTCGAATGCCCACCACTGCCATTTCAGTTGGTTTTCTATGGTGGCGCGATTGAAGAGCTTGAGGATCAGCTGCCGATACTTCTCGTCGTCCGGGGTATTGCCTAAAAGGTCTACGGCATTAACGGCGCTGCCGAACGGAAAGGCATGTCGTAGCATGGCAACATGTACATGGGCACCGGATATGGGCTTGCCGGCGGAATCGAGCACCTCTATGGTGATGGGCGCCATGCGGATTTGGCGAATGCGGGCCTCGGCCTCTTTACGCCAAGCGGCGTTTGGCTCATCCCCCTCGTAATGAATAGGGGTGGTAGGGAGTTCGTCTATGGAGACGTGGGAGCCGTAATCGAGCAGTTCAATGCCGCCAATAAGGATCGTTTGCGGATCGTAGCCAAGGCGGAAACAGACGCGCGCTTCTCCTGGAGCATAGTCCTCTACGGCCTGGAAAGGAAGGGTGAACTTTTGCCATTGTTCTCCACAATGGACCTCAAACTCTGCCGACTTTGTATAGGGAGCGCCAGCTCTCTCAAAGACGAACTCGGTTCGAGCTTTGCGTGCATTGAGAGAACGGGCGTAAAAGATGCCCAACAGAACATCCCCTTTATGCACAGGGGCGACGGTGGGGATGACGATTTGGGCGTCCCAAGGGTTTTGGGGTTTTGACAGGGTGTGCAGTTCTATGGCTTCGGTGAAGGGTTGCTTTTGCACTGAAACCACTTTCCCTTGAAGCGTGTTCAGCACACTGTTGAGCCAAGCAAGCTGTGGTGCGCCTTCCGGTAGAACGGGCGTAGAAGGCGGGAGGCCTGCGTCCGCGTGCATAACGAATGCGCCGAACAGCAGGGCAAGAGCGATTTCGAGTATTGTACGCATTGTGTTTAAATATCTCCTTTCTTTTTCCATCCTCTCTGTGCCTCAACGGCCAGCAGCAGCGCGACGCCAACGAAGAACCATCCTACGCGGTCTTCCATGCCCATAAGGCGCACGCCGCTTAGCAACACGGTGATGACCGCGACGCCGAGTGCGGTACCGAGTATGGTGGCTTGACCGCCTGTGATCGCAGTGCCGCCAAGAACGACAGCCGTAATAGCCTGTAGTTCCAGGTATTGGCCGGCATCAGGAGTGGCTGTAGCTTTTAGGGCTGTATCAATGATGGCGGCCAAACCGACGCATAGGCCACTAAGCATGTAGACCAAAAGCTCGATGTGCGCTGTGGGAACGCCGGAGAGATAGGTAGCCCGACGGTTGCCTCCGAGAGCGAGGACGCTGCGGCCAAAAGAGGTGCGCCGCAGAAGAACCCAGCAGAAAACGATGCCGATAACGCTAACCCACAAGAGAACCGGTAGGCTGGCAAAGAGCGTGTTATCGAACAGTTCGTTTAGGGAGAGAGGGATCGCGGAAATGCTCCCACCATCGTAGACCATCGTAGCTCCGGCACGCGCAGCGGCATAGCTGGCCAAAGTAACGAGGATAGACGGCATGCGGGCACGCCCGATGAGCACACCGTGCAAGGCTCCTACGAGCAAGCCCACGCCCAATGCAGCAAGGCACGCGGTGAGGGGCGAGCCGCCATGGATCAGCACGATGCCCAATACCATGCCGCTGAGGCCAAGCAGGGAACCCACAGAGAGGTCAATTCCCCCTGTGGCGATGACAAAAGTCATTCCCAGAGAGACCAACATCAGCTCGGCAGACTGTTTGGTGAGGAGACGTATATTGGCCCATGTTGCGAAGTCGGGTGCTCTCCAACTGAAGAACGCGATAATGAGCGCAAGGACGAGAGCCACTCCGGCTTCTGGCGGGAGAGAGCGCGCTTTAGACATCAGACCGTCTCCTCCTGCAGGTTCGTATTGGCGCGTCGTAGTCGTTCCAAAATAGCGGTCAGGAGGATGACACCGCCGGTGATGACTCCATACTGACTTACCGGGCGCCCAGTAAGCACGAACGCATCGCGTAACAAGGCAAGGAGCACGGCTCCTAGAGCAGCACCAATAATCGAGCCTTCTCCACCGGTAATACGGGTTCCTCCAACGACACAGGCTGCGATGGCGTCGAGTTCGGTGCCCTGTCCTACACTGGCTTGGGTGGTATTGTTGAAGGCCATGACGATGAGGCCGGCAAGACCGGCACAAAGCCCGCAAAGCAGGTAGGCGCGTCGTTTAACCTTCTCTATGGGTACGGCAGAGAGCCTAGCGGCCATCTCATTGCCACCGACGGAGAGAAGCCAGCGCCCAAAGGTGGCTCGTTGAACGAGGAAAGTAAAGAGCAGGGTAACCGCTATAAGTAGTAGCACGGGAACCCAACTGGAGCCTATGCGATTGAAGGCGTGGGGAAAGGGGCCGTAACTATGATCTCGGGTAAGAATGCCGGCTCCATGGCGGAAGATAAGAAATGTGGCCAACGTGGCGAGAATCGGTGGCATGCGCCGCCAAGTAATCAACATGCCGTTGAACCAGCCGGCACAGGCACCGGCGAAGAGGCCGACAGCAGCGGCTATCGGCCATGGCCAGCCCAACATGAGGACGGTAGCGGCAGCACAGCTGGCCAGAGCTAACGTAGAGCCGACGGAGATATCAAGCCCGGCGGTAAAGAGAGGCAATGCCTCGCCGCAAGCGAGGATGCCGATGTAGGCGGCGCTCTCACCTAGGGCTGTTAGGTTGCTTTCCGTACGAAAAGCGGGCACAAAAATGCCCATGATAAGTGTGGTAATAAGCAGCAGGAGAAGAACAGGAAGCTCCCGCGGAGCTTTCCGTGTGATAGGCATAGGCATCCTACTTAAGTTCTGTTTGCCATATTGTAACGTATTCTCATCGAATTGTCTAGAGGGCGCAATCCCATCTGTCTTGTTTGGAAGTCGTAGCTGCTGTGATCTAGAGAAAAGCAGGCTACGCGCCGATAATAGTTTGGGAAGGTGCATGTGTGATGACAAAAGGAGCTGCGTTCCAATAACCTCTCGTTCTCGCTCTACGCCACACAGCACGTTCCACATAAAGAAGAAATCGATCCGCTAGGGGCACGCTTCCGTGGCAGAAATTCTATCTCAAGAAGAGATTGAGGCGCTGTTAGCCTCGTTGTCAAGCGATGGCACGGAGACCACATCGCCTGCTGCAAGTCGAACAAGCGGTGCGAGTAGTCAGGCGAAACCTTCCTCCCCTTCGGGGCCGCTAAGACGCGATCAACGTGGACCGATCGCTTACGAAATCTACGATTTCCGCCGGCCCGATAAGTTCGCCAAAGACCAGTTACGCACGCTCCAGATGCTTCATGAGACATTCGCCCGTCTCTATGCCTCTTCTCTATCGGCCTATTTGCGGGTACCGGTGCATGTTGATCTCATTTCCGTGGAGCAGGTGCCTTATGAGGAGTATATACGCTCTCTCTCAAGCAGCATCATCAATGTGTTCAGCATGGCGCCGTTGGCCGGGCAAGCGATCTTAGAGGTAGAGCTGAATGTGATCCTCTGCATGATCGATCGCCTGCTTGGCGGGCCGGGCAGCGTGGTCAAAAGCTCCAGCGTGCTCACGGACATCGAGAAGGCGCTTACCGATTCGATCATCAATCGGGCGTTGAAAGACTTTCGGACGGCCTGGGAGGGCATTGCCCAGTTCAATCCGAAGCGGGAAACGATGGAGACCCAGGCGCAGTTCGTGCAGATCGTTCCACCAAACGACGTTGTCGTCTCCATTCTTTTCGAGGTTAAGGTGGGAGAACTGCGGGGTGCCATGTCCATCTGTATCCCCTATTTGCTGCTTAAGCCTATTACCGGCAAGCTTAGCGCCCAGAGATGGTTCTCAAGCAGCTTGCGAAAAAACGTTGGTCGCCATGCACCGGTTTTAGCGCAGCGCATAGCGAAAACCCATCTTACCTGTGTTGTGCGCCTTGGCAGCACCCAGATGACCGTGCAGCAGTTGCTCGATCTGAAAGAGGGGGATATCGTAACACTCAATCGCAAGCAGAACGAGGAGGTGGAGGTTCTGATCGGCGATAAGGTGAAGTTTCGTGCTCAGCCGGGAGTGCGCGGTAAAAAGCTCGCCATCCACATCACGCGTGTCGAGCCGGAGATGGATCAAGAAGCTCTGCTAACACATAAATCCACATCGTCTCGCCGCTCTTCCAAAATGAAAAATGCTGTTTAACGACTAGGGAGGTTATCTATGCCCGAACTTCTTCCAAAAGAGCTGGATACACTGAAAGAGCTTTTCTCAAATTTCTGCTCGGCCCTTGCGCTGAGTTTATCAGAGCAGATCAACCAGATGGTTGAGTGGGAACTTATTGCGTTCAACGAGATTCCAGTGCAGAGCCTGCTCAATCGAACGGAGACCGTTCTGTCTACCACGTTTAGTCTAAGTCAACCGTATGGTTCTGAAGCGATTCTTTGGTTTTCCGAGCGCGACGCCACGATCCTTTCCGATCTGGCGGCGGGGCACGAGGGAACCGAGCCAACGGCATTAGATGCCACCCAGTTAGAGCCTATCTCCACCACCTTGCGTGGAGTTGTGCGAGGGTTCGCCAACGCCATAAGTAATGTGCAAGGCGAAACCGTTGAGGTAGAGAGCTGTGCAACTTTGCTTGGGCCTTTGAACCTCCCTCCGGTATTTGCCCTAAGCGAGGGCGCCGTACAGGCTCAATTTTCCATTAACATCCCCGGCCTGGAAAGCCTTGATGCCACCCTGCTATTTACTCCAGACCTGGCCCGGGCTCTGCTCAACGTTGCCATCGAGGTGGAGGAGGGGGCTGGTGGAGAGGAAAGCGATCTCACAACCGTGGGGAGCGAGCCGGCAGGAGGCAGTGAAACCCTTGGCCTGGAGGGGCTTTCCCTACTTCCATCCTTTGACCCAAATCAAGACGAAGACCTTCCACGCGGCATCTCGCTATTACTCGACATACCGCTTGAGGTAACGGTGGAGTTAGGGCGCGTGCGCATGTTGATACGCGACGTGCTCGAGCTGGGAGCCGGATCGATTGTCGAGTTAGATCGCGTTGCCGGGGAACCGGTTGACCTGCTCGTCAACGGCAAGCTGATCGCCAAAGGCGAGGTGGTGGTTATTGAGGATAACTTCGGAATCCGCGTCACCGAGATTCTCAGTCCGGCGGAACGGGTAACAAGCTTAGGCAAAGCCAGTTAAGGAGGGCGAGATGAAGGGAAAGAGCACAGTAACTTCTGTTTTGATTTGTGTGGGCGGATGCATCGTTTTGGTATCGGGAGTGTTGGCGCAGCCCGCTCAAACCGGTGGGAAAGGCCACTCCAGCACACCGAGCAAAAGTTCGTCGGCCACGAAGACGACGGCTCATACTGGGGGGAACAACGGTGTGCCGAGCCATGCACACCCGCAAAAGGCAGTGGCCACTCCATCGCCAAAGCCTGTAGTGCGGGCTACAACCCCGGTAAAGGGAACCGATCCGCTCAGCCAGGCACGGCCCGATAGCCCTCCATTCGCGGATAAATCTGCCCGGCCTCTAGATAGCCCCATTAGCGCCATAAGCGATGGGGGGCGAATGCTGCTCTATCTTATTCCGATACTCGGGCTTATCGTGGGGGGAGTGGCGCTGGCGCGGAAGTTGCCACAAAATGGTCAAACAAGCCTCTCTTTCTCCTCCTCGCGTTTCAAGGCTACCGCAAAGGGTTCTGCATTTGGCCTCTTGTCGAGGCTGCAGGACAGCCTAAAAAACCCGGTGCGCTCTCAATCTATACGAAGTCTGAAGGTCATAGAGACCCTTGCGCTGGGAAATACGGCTCTGCACCTTGTAGAGGCGCGGGGGCGGTTGCTGCTCATTGGGGCGGCGCCCGCCGGAGTGACCCTTCTGAAGGAGTTTCAGGGGGCGAGTGAGGCGGATTTCGCATCCCATTTCCATGCGCTTGTTGAGGCGGCCGAGGTTCAAGATGTCGCTCTGCCAAACACCGAGATCGTGGACGAGTTAGATGAGCAGTTGCGCGAGGTCAGCTCTAAGTTGGCGCGTAGGGCGCGCCGATTGAGGACAGTGCGGGAAGTGGAGGCCGATATTGAGTAGGGTGCGAACATATCGAGGCTTTTATCAGAGGCTTGCCTTTTGCCTCGCCTTGGTAGGTTTTGGGCTGCTAGGATGCTTGGGGGCGCACGCGCAGACGAGTGGCGTGCCGGTGCCGCACTTGCAGGTGGGCATCGGAAGTTCTAAGAACCCGCAAGATGTTGCGGTAACGGTGCAGATTTTGATTCTGTTGACGGTGCTCTCCTTGGCGCCCTCCATCCTTATCATGATGACCTCTTTCACGCGGCTTATCATCGTCTTCTCGCTCTTGCGAACGGCTTTGGGGGCGCCCCAAATTCCGCCTAATCAGGTGCTGGTGGGTTTGTCGCTTTTTCTCACGCTCTTCATTATGCGTCCGACACTGCAGGCCATCAATCAGAATGCATTTCAGCCGTACCTAAAGAAGCAGATCGGTATCGAGCAGGCGATCCAGAGAGCAGAGGAGCCTTTACGCGCTTTCATGATTCGTCAGACCTATAAGAGTGATCTCTCTTTCTTTCTCAATCTCTCCCACGCCCCACGGCCGCGCACTGCAGAGGATGTGAGCCTAATAACGTTGATCCCAGCCTTTCTCACCAGCGAGTTAAAGACGGCGTTTATCATTGGGTTTTATATCTATTTGCCGTTTTTGGTGATTGATATTGTGGTGGCAAGCACCCTGATGAGTATGGGGATGATGATGTTGCCGCCGACCATTATCTCCCTACCGGCGAAGCTCCTGCTTTTTGTGCTTGCCGATGGGTGGACTTTGCTCATTGGATCGTTAGCGCACAGCTTTCATTAGGAAAGTTTCGGATTAGCTGCTTTGCCGAAGCGAGTCTGCGCTTGCACAAGCCGCAGGCTCTTTTTTTGTGCCTGGCGTACCGAAGGAGGCGAAATTTACATTGAGAAAGCAGGAACTAGAGGGCTTAGCGTGGAACTGTTATGACCGTCTATATCCCTACGGAAAAGGAGTGGTTGATGCTAAAGCATCCCGAAATTACGCAACGTCGCATTGAGCAGTTTCTGCAACGTACTTTGCGCCCGCAGCTTTGGGCAGAGAGCGTGCCGATGGAGGCCGCTGTCTATCGTCCACAGGTCGAATCGCCACGTGACTACCGTGAGATGAAGATAGACCCCTTAGCCGCGCAGCGGGCGGAGTATACACCCGTGACGCCGGGCTATCGTTGGGGGCCAATTTGGTCGGATGCCTGGTTTAGACTGCAGGGGCGGATTCCGGAGCGTTGGGGTGGCCAGGCGGTGGTTGCCCGCATTAACACGGGCACCGAGTCGATTGTTTGGGAAGGGGATAACCCCGTTCAGGGAATAGATGATCATCATGGCGAGTTGCTTGTAGCCGAGGAGGCTCGCGGAGGAGAGGAGATCACGCTTTTTGTTCAGGCTACGGGCATGAACCCTTATGTGAGCGTTAGTGGGCGACCGCGCGATCCCGACCCGGAACCGTTTACTTTTCAGTATGCCGAGTTAGCTCTTTATGACAGAGAGCTTTTTGCCGTCTACTTCGACGTCAACATCGCCTATCAGGTCATGTTGGAGCAGCCCCAGGATAGCCCTCGCTACGGGCAACTGCTTTATGTGTTAAACGAGGTGGTTAATCTGTATGAGCCTGGGGATCGTGAGACCCTGCGGGAGGCACGCAGGCGATTGGCCGAGGTTTATCAGCGCCCA
>NZ_DATGKU010000257.1:0-1936 GCF_035294505.1 Chthonomonas sp.
AGCTACAAACGATTGGTGCCGGGTTATGAAGCACCGGTGAATCTGGCCTATTCACGCCGGAACCGCTCAGCCGCTGTACGCATCCCGATGTACTCAAGCAGCCCGAAATCCAAACGCATCGAATTCCGGCCTCCGGATCCATCTTCGAATCCCTATTTAGCCTTTGCCGCAATGATGATGGCGGGTCTGGACGGCATCGTCAATAAGATCGACCCAGGCGAGCCTCTCGATAAGGACATCTATGATCTCTCGCCTGAAGAGTTGCAGAAAGTGCCCTCCATGCCTGCTTCGCTCGACGAAGCCCTCACGTGTCTGGAGGAGGATCATGCCTTCTTGACCAAGGGTGATGTCTTCTCTGAAGAACTAATCGAGACGTATATTGCCTATAAGCGGAAGAATGAGGCGGAGGCGGTTCGGCTACGGCCGCATCCATATGAGTTCGCACTCTACTACGACATTTAGTAACTGAAAAAATGTTGGAGTTCAAGGGAGCCGACAACCCGGCTCCCTTACTTCGACTGATAGCTGCCCAATACCCGGACCATGGGCGCCAGCTCATTTAAATTTGCCAAAGCGCTTTGTACTGTCTTATCATGGGTAGAGCCTAGTAAATCTACATAGAACAGATATTCCCAAGGGCGGCCACGCAGGGGGCGGGATTCGATCTTGCTCAGGTTCAAGTCCCGCAGGGCGAAGCAGGCCATCGCCCGAAACAGAGCCCCGGGCACATTGGGGGTGGAAAAGACGATCGAGGTCTTCCAACCCGGTCCGCTGCGTGTGGGTTTCAGCGCTTGTTTCGACAACAGAAAAAATCGCGTGAAGTTTTGCCGGTCATCCTCAATGTTGCGCCGGAGAATGACACATTGGTAGATTTCGGCAGCACCTTGTGAGGCGATTGCCGCGGCGTCTCTGAGGCCCTCCTGTTTGAGCATCTTCACACTGCCGGCTGTATCGTAATAGGGAACCGCCTCAAGATGTGGGTGGGTTTCAAAGAACGTGCGGCATTGATTGAGCGCTACCGGATGTGAAAATACCCGCTTCACGCTGCGGAAATGGACTCCCGGCAGAGCAATTAATTGATGGGATATCCGCACGCTCGTTTCACCCGTTATATAAAATTTATGTCTTAAAAGATGATCATAGTTCTCCAAAATACTTCCGTGGAGTGTGTTTTCAATCGGGATCACGGCATGGGTGGCCCGGCCCTTCTTGAGAGCGGCAAAGACCTCGGAAAACGAGGGGCAGGGTAGTACGCTCGCCCGGTCTCCGAGCAGCTTGCGTACCGCCTCGTGGCTAAAGGCGCCCAGCTCGCCTTGAAAGGCTACCCGTGGGCGGACGGAAGTTCTTGCTATCTTCATGTTTTTCCTAGACTACAGCACGTACGGGTTATTACTACACCAACGGTAATACCGGAACGCGAGATGCCGCTGTGGCGATCGAACCCAAATCCCGGGCCGGGCATAGTACTGAGTACGATTTTTGGCCGCGTGGCTCTCAAATGGCGCTCCGTGGATTGATCCTCCATAGGATAGGAGCAAGAACTTGTTCTGAAAACAGAACAGCACTCCTTGATTTTCGTGATAATGTATCCAGATACTTCGACAAGCTGAGCCGCTGTTTGCCGAACGCCCAGCGCGTGAAAGCGGCTGTGAGGAGAGGGATGGAGCCAGGTCAAAGATTGAGAAGCGCTCGAGAACGGTTGCATTTGCGCTATCGCGATGTCGAAGAAGCGAGCGCGCGCATCGCGAGCGAACGCGGCAATAGCGAATTCATAGTCGGCTTGAGCCGGCTTGCTGACATTGAAAACAAGGGAACTGTACCCTCCATTTATCGGTTATATTCGCTTTGCGCGATCTACGGTCTTGATTTCAGCGACGTGTTGAGCTGGTACGGCGTGGAGCTCGAGCGCTTGCCAGAAGACGCCTTAAAGGTAGCC
>NZ_DATGKU010000258.1:0-25871 GCF_035294505.1 Chthonomonas sp.
GATGGACGGGCGGCTTAATTAAGCCGCGAGCGCGTAGTTTTGAGTGTTCGCGTTTATTTTTTTGCCGCTTTTTTACGAGGCCTGCGGCACCTCGGCTCGCAACCAAAGACGGCATCGACTAGGTCGACACCAATCACCCCCATTTTCTATCAATACTTATACCGTCCGAAAAGCGGAAATGTTCCGCCCGCTCCTATGCCGGGCGGAAATAGGTCAATGCCCCACTCACAAGCCGAAACAGGTAGCCTGCTCTCACCGTGCCTGTGAACTCGTAAAGGGTGATCAACAGAACGATAAAGAGTGTCAGCGAGGAATTCGGTAAGGTACTACTCCAATCTAGCTCCACCAAGAGGCAATAGAGAATGCCAAAAACAACTCCTCCCTCTTGACGAGCAAATGGGTAGATCGTGCCCCGAAATAGCGTCTCTATGGCAAACGAGTTTAAAAACACCAAGATGATGGCTCTGCTTAGGCTCCAAAACCCGAAGTGTGGTGAACGCACCCACCACAGCATATTATGCGGAATGTGCAGATAGGGCGAGAGACCTCTTCCATACAACATAAGCGCTACACTCACTGCAAGAAATAGACGCGCGGTGGGCCGTAGGCGCCTCCGCCTGCCGGTGGGCAGCCGATCTGGAAGAGAGGTGGGAAGCCGCTCCTCAATCGTAGAAGTGGGCCGCTTTGCCTCCATCCATCCTAGACGCCGAATAATGAGGATACAGGCGACTAGCAACACGAAATCGAGAATAGCTTCAACACAGGCCACAACGAGGTCCTTCTGCCATATCGCCACAAAAACCCAAAAATTTCCAAATATCAGTAGAGAACAGATCGGCTCAAGTATCGTGGGGAAGAGGCCGAGCAGCCCAAGCAGCAAGGCCACTACCGACAAACGCAACACATCTCTGCGTGTCCATTGTGGGGCGAAGCGTCGCCACCATATGAGCAACCAAAGTAAGGGAAGCGTAACGGATGGCAGAACAGCCAACGCAACGCGCAACAGCAGGTAATGAACAAAGTCGGCGAAAATGGGCTTCCCGAGAAGATACTTGTCGGCGATTAGATGATAGCGTGCACCAAACATGTCGCTTCCGTGCCAGTTTAGATAGCTTTGCCAGCACCGCTTCGCGTCGTTGTAATGATGCAGCTCTTCGTTGGCCTTTCCTTCCATGAAGAGAATGTGCGCGTATAGCGGAGGATTATAAAGGCGCATCAGCCGATCATAACCCTCTGCCTGGCTTAGGAAAGCCTCTATCTGCTTCGGGTAAGCGACTCGATCCGATCCGTAGCAGGCGTCATAGAGTCTGTGCCAATAGGGCAGTTCGGGAAGGGCGGGAGGCAAGGCAGCGGGAGAGGCAGCGGCCAGACGCCCCCAGACTAAGCCACAAAGCAATAAATAAGGAATTGACCAATAAAAGTGCCTCCTGGGTCTTAGAGTGTGTCGTCGCATTTACCGAAGCACCTCCACAACGAAATTGTTGAAACAGTGCAGGCCCCAACTGGCCTGTAGGTCGCCGGTAAGCTCATATAAAATGGCAAACAGCAACCCCATCCAGAATCGCCCGAAAAATGCGGCCGGGTCGAGATGATAGGCGCTAAAAACAAGAGAAGAGTAAACCATTGCAAATAGTTGGCCACCCTCCTTTCGGGCATAACGATAGAGGGTAGCACGGAAAAAAAGCTCCTCGAAATAGGGACCCAAAATCATAACGTAAAGCTCATTGAACCACATGAACGGCCCCAACCTCGCCGCTCGAAAGAAGGGCAAGAACCGCTCTAAAAAAAGCAGTAGCCAGTTATTTCCATCAAGACTGGGAAAGCCCTCTAAAAAAATCACAAACGTGAAGGCCATGAACGCCCCTGCAAAAAGCCTTCTTGTGCGCCCCGTTGGCCGAAGCGGCACGTTCGATAGCTCCCTCTCTGTCTGAGGCGATGCCTCCGAAGAAGGGAACCAGTGACGACGAAGAAGGAGGCTGAATATGTAGAGCCAAATACAGAAGCCCATCCCCACCCCTAGATGGATAATCAGTTGGTTATGCATTACCGCCAGGCCTTCCCAATAGCTGTGAAACAGCAGGCAAGAGAGCACAAAGGGTAACACATACTCTAGGAAAACCGTGGAAAGGGGAACCAAGATAGCGATACTTAGCAAAGATAAAACAGTCCTTCGAGAGAGGGAGTGAGGACAAAGGATCGTCCACAACAACAGCCAAAGGGGGGCACAGAACAGGGTCGGCAGGCAACGATCTTTGATATAAAGGCGAAGGTAGGTTTCGTACTCCCCAGCGGTCGCCTTATTCTGCATTCCCCTCGCGATAAGGCGGGTAAAGGCGATCTCGCTGCGAGGAATCTGCCCTTGTGGGTTCGTGTAGAAAGGGCGCAACTGATTTGCTATCGCCTCGGCTATGGCATAGTCGCCGAGTTCGAGATGTGCCCTCATTTCCAACAAGAGCAGATAGCGATATTTCTCCTTGTCTTCACGTTCCGCTAACGCGTTCTCTGCGGTGGCCCCGTCGAGGAATCTCAGCAATCTATACGGATCGGCTTTTTCGTCCTCCCCAAAGCAGCGATGAAAAGAACGATACCAAAAGTCCTCTGAGTGCAGCCGTGGGAAAGCCGGTTGCGAAAAGGGCGTTTTGGGGTCGGCACGTGCGCTTACGAGGCCAAAAACCCCTTGAAGCAGTAGGCACAGGCTGAGGCCCATGAGAAGGGATGGGAGACGCATCGAGGCTCCTTTCCAAAAACCTCAAACATTTTTGGCTTTTCGTTGTCTAAACTGCTAGCAGCTCGTTAGGGGATAACCCCTTATGCTCTCCTTCTCGAAAACGTCGGAGAGGTTCGGCCGAAAGTCTTTATAGCTCGAGACTTTCGGCCTCTTTTTTTGCCGGGTCAGGCGCGTTCGTAGAACCGCTTTAGCAGAATAAGCCCTCCGATGAGGAGCAGCACGGCCAGCACGCTCACCAAGGTACCTACAGCCTCCTGGACAAAGGCATGCTGCCCTTCGGAGGAGAGAGAGGCCTGCGCCCCCACCAACAGAATCTTCCGAATGAGCGAGATAATGCCTACCAGCAAAAACTCCTTAAGGGTGGCCTCGATTGAACGCGCAATGAGATAGGTAAGAATGGTGCGTAGCAGCTCCAACAGAATGACCGCGAAAAGCAGCCCACTCAGCAACTCCAGACTGATGTGCAGGAAGCTGTTCTCATGTTGGGCGCTCATTCCCGCCGTATGAATGCCGCCGGCGATGTGCACAACCTGCAGGAGGAATAGCCCGAAGCTATAGAGCAGCACAGCAGCGGCTGCCAGAATGAACAGCACGGCCACAGCGATATGGGCAAGGTTATCTAGCCCTTCCAGATGGGCTATCGCCTTCAATGGGCTTTGGACGGGCGGCTCGTCTTGGGTCAAGTCTGTTCTCCTACCTGCATCTCCATCTCTTTTTTCAGCAGACGCTTCAGCACCTTGCCGGTGCTGCTTCTTGGCAAGCTATCGCGGAAGAACACCTTACGTGGCACCTTGTAGTCGGCTAGTCGTGCCCGACAGTAGCGAATCAGCTCGCGATCTAGCCCCTCTTGGCTCACCCCCTCCTTACACACCACCACGGCGACGACCTCCTCTCCGCGCAGAGCATCTGGCAGCCCGATTACGGCCACATCCGCCACAGCTGGATGGGTGATAAGCACCTCCTCCACTTCACGCGGGTAGACGTTCAGCCCGGCCGTAATCACCATGTCTTTCTTTCTATCCACAATATAGAGATAGCCATCTTCATCTAAACGGCCGAGATCGCCCGTATGGTACCACCCGTTGCGCATGGCCTCCCGTGTGGCCTCCGGCTGGTTGAGGTAGCCCATCATCACGTTATCGCCACGCACCACGATCTCGCCCACTTCACCGGTGGGTAGGGGCCTATCTTCATCATCCACAATGGCGATCTCCACGCCGGGGAGTGGAGGCCCCACGCTGCCCAGCTTTCGTGGCCCTTCTAGCGGGTTGGCACTGGTAACCGGGCTACACTCTGTGGGGCCGTCGCCTTCGATGACGGGCACGCCAAAACGCTTCTCTAGCGCCTCCAGCATCGCCACCGGTAGGGGCGCGCCACCGGAAACTAAAAACCTTAGGCTCGAAAGATCGAGGGTGGGATCGGGCGGCAGTTGCAGCAGCGCATAGAACATGGCCGGAACGGCCGGCAACACAGTAACTCGATGGCGTGCCACCGATTCGAGCACTTTCCCCGGTGAAAAGCTGTCTAACAGCACACTGCTCGCCCCAACCATCATCGGCAGGTTCATACAGACCGTTCCGGCAAAGGCATGAAACAGCGGCAACACCGTGAGGAGCCTATCTTCCTGAGTAAACCGAAGTCGCCCCAGCACCTGCTCGATATTGCGGGTAAGGTTGCGATGCGAAAGCATGGCCCCTTTGGGATGCCCTGTCGTTCCCGATGTGTAGAGGATAACCGCACAATCCTCCTCCTGAACCGCCGGCAGCGCCGCGGAGGATAGGGGCTGGTGGGTAAGCAGATCGGAGAAGGGGATGAGGCCGGGCACAGCTTGAGGCGAGATCGGCATAGAGGTTGGGGCTGAAGCAGAGGTTCCTGCGAGGCATACAATGTGGTGCAACTCCGGAAGCTCCTTACGGGCTTCGAGCACATTGGGCAGCAGGGGTTCAGCGGTGAGCACAAGCTTCACCCCGGCATCGCCCCAAATGTAGGCAAGCTCAGGCGGTTTTAGCATCGGGTTGGCGGGCACGGATACCGCCCCCAAATAGGCCGCGGCATAGTAGCCCATAATAAAGGCCGGGCTGTTCGGCAGAAGAAGGGCGACCCTATCACCGGCTTCCACCCCGAGCGCGGCATAGCCGGCAGCCAATCGGCGCGTCTGTTCGGAAAGCTGCGCATAGGTGATGGGCTGGTCGCGGAAAATAAGGGCCGTCTGTTCTGGTAGGCGTTGGGCACTGTTTTCTAACAGTTCACGAAGCAGCATCTTTCCTCTTCTCTCCTAGGTTCGACATCAGAACGGAATTCTCTTGATAGTAAGCGCATAAATCGGTGAGGGGGCAGGCCTCACAGCGCGGACGCGAGGCTTTGCAGATGCGGCGCCCGTGTTCGATGAGGGCCACATGAAAGCGATAGATGAGTTCGGGCGGCACAAGCGCCTGCAGAGCATCGTGTGCTTTGGCCTCACCGATACGCTTCTCGATAAGCCCTAGGCGCCAGGCCACACGAAACACGTGTGTGTCTACGGGAATAACCGGGCGCCCCAAAGCAAAGCAGAGCACGATGGCAGCCGTTTTTGGCCCTACACCGGGCAGGGCCATAAGCCATCGGCGGGCCTCGTCATCAGGCATCGTTTGCAAAAGATCGAGGGTGTAATCCCCCACTTTTTCACGCAACGTGCGTAAAACGGCCTGTATGCGCGCCGCTTTGCTGTCCGCCAAACCGCCGCTGCGAATGGTGTCGGCCAGCTCTTTCGTTGGCGCCTTCTCTACCGCCTCCCAGGTAGGAAATCGCTCCTTTAATTTGCCAAAGGCGCGAAAGGAGTTGGCATCGGAGGTGTGTTGCGAGAGGATGCAAGAGATAAGTTCATCCAACGGCGACATCCTCGGTTGCCATTTGGGAACGCCATAACATGCTTCGAGACGACTCACGATCTCGCGAATGCGTGCTTCCAAAGACATCAAAGAGTTCTTTTGAGCCTCCATAATGCACATTCTACCTAAAGGCAGTCCAAAACCTAGGTTTGCTGCCCGATCTTTCCGCAGCGCGATTCTTATGGCCGCCTTACCTTTGCAACCACTTTACGAAAAACGGCCTCTATTTTAGGAGCCTGTTTCTCTACTGTGAAATGGGCGCACACCGTTTCATAGGCTCGCTTGCCAAGCTCAGCCCTCCTTTGGGGGTTTTCATAAAGCTCCACCAATGCCTTGACGATCGCTTGGGGGTTGGCCGGTGGAATGAGATAGATCGAATCCGGCTCGGCGGCGCACTCCGGCGTGCCTCCCACCGCCGTGGCCACAATGGGCTTTTGTGCGGCCATTGCCTCGAGTATGGCCACAGGAAACATTTCGTCTAGCGATACCAACGCGTAGACATCAAAAGCCGACAAAAGCTGGGGTACATCCTGCCGGTAGCCCAACCAAAGAATCGCCTCCTGCACACCAAGCCGGTTTGCTTCTCGACGTACCTTTTGATAGTAGCTCTCCGTGCGAACGCTGCCGGCAAGCGCCAAGCGCAAACGGGGTATTTGCTCCAGCAGCTGAGGCAAAGCCCGAATAAGATAGAGCTGCCCTTTACGCGGCAGAAAATCGCCAATCGCCCCCACCAGGAAAGTCTCATCGTCCACGCCGAGGGCGGTTCTGGTTTGCCGGCGTGTGAGAGCATCGAAACCGCGGAAGCGGGCCACATCCACAAAGCCGTGCACGGTATCAATGCGGCTTGCGCGAACCCGGTTGAACCGTAGGTGGTAGCGGCGAGTCTGTTCGGAAACGGCGATAATGTGATGAGCAAACCACCAATGAGGGTGGATTTTGTGAGAGTGTGCCGTCGTTACGCAGGGAATGCCGCTAAAGCGCGCCAGAAAAACCCCGAAGTTGTGGGCACGCGACATATGCGTGTTGATGACCTCGATCCCTCGTTCTCGCGCCAGGTTGGCCACCCGACGTAGCTCATCGGGAGGCCAACGGTGCATATCGCTTTCAACGACCGTTACGTTTGGGGTATGTGCCAACTGTTGGCCGATCCAGGCGTTGTGCCGACACACCAGCATCACCTCGTTGCCCCGATGGGCCAGCTCTTGCGTGAGCAACAAGCAGTGAACTATGGCCCCGTTAACGCCCACGCCGGAGATGATCTCCATTATTCGCATACGGCCGTCCCGGCCTTGTGGCAGGCCACCGCCTCGTCAAAAACCCGCTGGAGGTTGGTGAATGCACGATCCATCGTAAAGCAACGCCTTACCCGCTCTTTACCGGCCGTGCCAAGCCGCCTGCAGAGGGCCGAATCTTGCTGAAGGCGACGCAAGCATTCGACCATCGCCTGCACATCGCCTGCAGGCGCCAGCAGGCCGGTCTCCTCTTCTATCACGATCTCCGGAACCCCTCCGGCTCGAAAGGCCACCACCGGCTTCCCGGCTGCCATGGCCTCCAACACCACCAGCCCAAACGGCTCCCGCTGAGAGGGCAAACAGAACACCGTGAAGCGCCGCATGAGGGCAGGCATATCTTCCCAAAACCCCAGTAGATGAAGGCGCCCCTTCAAAGGCCCTCGTGCCATCTCCTCTAGCCAAGGGCGCATTCTCCCTTCACCGGCGATCACAAAGTGGGCGGTCTTCAATTGAAGAGCCACCTCCACCAACTCGGCAAAGCCCTTCTTGGGGGAAAGATGCGCCGCCGCGCCCACACAAAACGCATCGGAGGGAACATCGCTCAACTCGGCAACCGGTCCCTCCTCGAAAGGAGCCGGGTCTATGCCATTATGTACCACGCGCAGGCGTTCCCGTGGAAGCCCCTGCTGCTCCATATGCGCGGCTACGGCCTCGGAAACACAGACGAGCAGAGGAGCAAACCGGTAGCATAGGGCCGTGTTGAAGCCATGAACCATCGCAACGCAGGGGATGTGGCACCACCTTGCGGCCAAAGCGCCCCACAGCGTCGCACTGGAAAGGTGCGTACATACCAAATCCGGCTTGAACTGCAGAATGGCCTCCCGTAAAACCTGCAACGCACGCACATTGAACTTGCCCGAAATCGGCACGGCCACACAATCTACCCCCTCTTTACGCGCCCTGCTTTCGTAGGCCGCATGAGGTTTCGTCAGCACACGAACAACATGCCCCTGCTGCATCTGTGCGCGTGCAATGCCAAGCACCAGCAGTTCCGCGCCCCCCACATGCGAGGGCGTAATAAGATGAAGAACTCGCATATCTATCCTTAGTATCCAAAATGCTTCAAACGTTCTCTACAAACCCTATAGACCCAATCTGGTTCTATGCCGCGCATGCAGTCGTAGCGCCCATTGCACGTTGGGTGACGATAGCACGGGCTACAGGAGAGACCGAGATGGAGAGTGGTATTTTGTGCGCCATAAGGTCCGAAGCGCTTGGGGTCGGTCGGTCCCATGAGAGCGACAATGGGGGTTCCCACCAGGCTAGCGATATGGGTGGCGCCGGTGTCGCCTCCAAGAAACAGATCGCAGCGGCTGATGGCAGCGGCAAGCTCGCGCGGTGTGGTGCACCCCACAAGAGAGAGGGGGCGCCCTTTCATCTGGCCTCTAATCTCCTTATCGGCCGCCCCTTCGGCCTTGCCTCCAAAGAGAATCACGCTGTAGCCGTCCTCCAAAAACCTATCGGCCAGACGTGCCCAGTGAGAGGGTGGCCACGTCTTATTGGGCACCGAAGCGCCTATATGCATCCCGATTCGTGGGGAGGGTGCGCTCTCCAATAGCTCTTCTGCCCGCGCGATCAGCGCCGGATCGCGCGTGAGATAGGCTGGCGGCTCTTCCGGCAGCCTCTCCACCCCTAAAAGACGCGCAAAGTTAAAAAGGCATTCCACCGCATTGAGGTGTTCGGGTGCGGCGACAATAGGGTTTCCCGTTAAGAGTCCACTGAACTCGCGCCCGCTCTCCCAAGTAAACCGATAGGTCGCTCCCGAAAGACGCGCCAAACAGCCGCTGATGAACAGCCCCTGCATATCCAAGGTAACATCCGGTCGAAATCGCCTGATAGGCTGCCACATGGCCGCGATAGCTTTGATGCCGCGAGGGGCGATAAACAGTTCATCTATAGAGGGGTTTCCAACGAGCAGATCGGCCAATCCGTTGCGCACCACCCAACCGATCCTCACATGCGGGTACGCCTTGCGAATGGCATCCACCGTTGGCACCGTTCGTGCCACATCGCCGAGGGCGCTCATCTTGATCACCAAAAGGCGCTCGACGTTCTGCATATCCACCACCGGAGAGACCAAAGTCACCGCTCTCCTCCTGTAAGGCGTTCTGCAGCGGGATCGGGGTTTTCGGGCGCTCCCTCGCGCTTTTCGAAAACCCACGGGGAGGCACGCCACCGATCGTGCAGCCAGAGCCACTGTGTGGGGTTCTTGCGAATCTGGTCTTCTAAATGTCTGTTTACCATGGTCATAATGGCCAAGATATCGGCAGCGCGATCGCCCGTTGGCTCATAGACTTCCGGCGGCTCAAACAGAATATGAAAACGTCCATCTTCCCGTCGTGTACACCAGCTGAAAAGGAGAGGCGCCCTGGTATGGAGATGGAGAACGGCCGGGCCGTCCGTTGTGCCTGTAGGAAGCCCGAAAAAGGGTACCACAATATCGCCCGCATTTTGGTCTGGAAGAATGCCTATCAGCTCATTTTTCCGTAGCGATTGCAGCACCGGTCGCACGGCTTCACCTCGCCGAAACACGTTTGCCCCGCTTTGTAGCCGCGTGTTGGTGAGCAGCTTCTCGGTTTCAGGGTCTTCCGATCTGCGCGCGATGACGTTGAGGGGATAATTGTGAGTGGCCAGCCATCGCGCCAAAAACTCCCAGTTACCGAAGTGCCCCGTAATGATGAAGGCGCCTCGCTGCCCCGCCAGGGCTTTTTGCAGATGCTCCTCGCCCTCAACGACAACCATGCGGTCTATGGCGGAGCGGTCAAGCTGAGGTAACTTTACAAACTCGGCCACCGCCATGCCAAAATGAAGAAAAACAGCGCGCGCCATACGACGTCGTTCTTTTGGTGGCAGGTTAGGGTAGACGAGCGCCAGATTCTTATGGGCCGTGTTCCGATAGCGCCTCAAGACACCGTAGAGAAGGAACCCAACGCCACGTCCAATCCATCGGGCTGCCGGTAAGGGAAGCAGGCGAAAAAGGCCTACAACCGTAGGCAATCCAACGCGCCCGGCCAGACGGGTAAGCCGCTTCTTCATGGGCAGCGGAGAGAGGGCAGCCTCCTGGTTTACCATCGCCTATTTCCCTGTGCCTCCTCCACAGCTTTGAGTACCTCCGTCATGAACTCGTGCTCCGCATCAATATGCATGCTCACCTGCAAAGCGGCCAAAGGCCGTGCAGAGCGCAAGGGCATTAGCTTCACTGCATCCTTCTCTGTCGTAATAACGGCCTCCGCATTCACAGCACATGCCTTTTCCATCACCTGTTCGATCTCTTTAGGAGTATACACATGATGATCGCGAAAACGAAAGCTCGCTGCCAGTATACCGCCCAGTTCGCCGATCATGGTTTCAAAAAGCGTTGGGTCGGCGATGGCCGAAACGGCCACCACACGCCGCCCGGCAAGCCACTGCGCCGGCACATAGACCTGGTCGGCAAGAAAGCGAAGTTGGCCGGGAACGGGGTCTGCCGTGAAGATCGGCTTTCCCGGCACGAGGCGGCGGAGATGCGCCATAAGGGCTTCCAAAGCCTCGACCGCCAAGCGCCCTGCGTTGGTCAGCAAAACGATATGGGCACGGCGGAGATGAGAGGGTGGCTCCCTCAATAGGCCGCGGGGGAAAATCCAGCCGTTGTCGAAGGGGTTGAGCGCGTTCACCAACGCAATTTCGAGGTCTCGATGTAACTGCCAAAACTGCATTCCATCGTCGAGCACCAACACATCAGGCTGAAATTGGCCGATGGCCAGCGCCCCCGTCACACGCCGATCTTTACCTACAACAACCGGCACGCCGGGGAGATTCCGTGCCAGAAGATAGGCTTCATCTCCGGCCTCTTGAACGCCCAGGCGAACCTTTTGACCATCCGAAACGATGGCGCTGCTGTGCTCGAATTTTCCTCGATAGCCCCTACTCAGAACGGCAGGCTGAAGCCCTTCTTCCTTCAATAGACGGCAAAGCGTATGGACGGTCGGTGTTTTCCCCGTGCCGCCCACGGTGATATTGCCGATGCTGATCACCGGTCGTGGAAGACGGGTTCGTCGCCGCAGCCCCACACGATAGGCCATGAGGTACAACTCGAGGCCTAGCCGGTGGAGTAGCGCCAACACAAGCAGCAAGCCTCTCAAAAGGAGCGGCACGATCCCACGACGCCCACGTATAACGGAGAGCACGTAGGCTTCGAGAGACTTTGGGGCCGCGGGTCTCTTTTCTTTCGTCATCGAGAGGCTCCCGCTTTCAACAGAGGGATAAGGGCCTCAACACATCTTTGAGAGGCCCCACGATTGGCTTGAATGAGTGCCGTAGCACGCTGAGCCAGTTTTTCAAGGAGACAAGCGTCTCCTAAAAGTTGTAACGCCTTGTTTGCCAGCTCCTCGGCGTTTGTCACCGGAAAAGCCACACCGGCCTCCTGTGCCAATGCCACTTCGGCCCGAATGGTGGCGTAGTAAGGCCCGTGGAGAACGGGTTTGCCGTGCGCAAGAGGTTGCAAAATGTTTTGACCGCCTCCCTGAACGACCGGAGGAAACGTGTTGCCGATGAAGACCACGTTGGCGATTGCGTAGACATCCGCCAGCTCTCCCATCGTATCCAGCACAAGACAGTCGGTTAGAGAGCCATGGGGAGACGTACGCCGCATGGGGTTTAGGTTCGCCTGGCGGAGAATCTGTAGGGTCTCCTCCACACGACTCAGTTGACGTGGTGCCACCACCAGGCACAGAGAGGGAAGTCGTCGCTTCATCTGCAGGAAGGCTTCCACAACGATTCTCTCTTCGTCAGCGCTTCGCGTGCTGCCGGCAATGAAAACCGGTGCCTCTAACGGCAATCGCAACTCGGCCCTCATCTGCTCTTGCCGCTCCCTGTCGAGAGGATGTATCTCTTGATCGAACTTCGTATTTCCCACCACCCATACACGCCCCTCGATAGGCGTTCCTCCCAAAGCCCCTATCCTTTCTGCATCGGCCTGCGACTGCATTAGAAGGAGGTCTACGTTGCCGAGCATCCATCGGAACAGGCCCGGAGCGAAGCGGCGCGCGCGTTCAAAGCTTCGTGGGGTTATCCTGCCGTTGACGAGAGCCGTCTTTACCCCATGGCGCTTCAGCGTGTGGAGGAGATTGGGCCATAGCTCACTCTCCAAACTCACGTAGAGTTGTGGACGCAGCGTTTGGACAACATGCCTAACCACCCACGGCAGATCGAAGGGAGCGTAGAAAAGCCCTTCAAGCAACGGTGCGGCCTGCTTTACGGCCACCTCATAGCCGGCCGGCGTGATCACGCTGAGAAACAGGGCATAGTCCGGCAAGCTCGATTTTAATGCACGCAGAATCGGCAGGCTTGCCACAACCTCCCCGGCCGACACCGCATGAACCCATATTCGGTTCGGGGCAAGCGGCTCAAAAGCGGGTAGATGCCCCCAGCGTTCAGGCCAACCCGGACGCGATTTGCCTGAAAGGAAACGTTGCGCTAGGTAGACGGCGAGAAGGGGTGAGGCGGCAGCAAGCAACAGGTTGTAGCGATAGTAGGTAGCGTTCCCGTCTTTCAATCCGCCCCTTCCTTCCCTTCAAACACTTCATCCCCCGCTCGTTTTCCCTATGTAGGGGCGGGTTTGAAACCCGCCCCTACAGATGGTGGCGTGTAGCGGGTTCTATAGGGTCAAGAGGCCCTCTAGGCCGTGAGCGATTCGTGGCGGGCCTCCTGGGCGACGGCCACGGGTTCAGGCTGCGGTTTGCCCAACAGATCGCGAGCGGCTGCAGCAAAGTCGTGCGCTGTTAGCATGCAGAGCTGATGGAGAATGGGGATGGCGCCGTGCTCAATGAACTTGTCGGGCACCCCAAAGAGCTTCACCTTCACGTTCGTTACTCCGGCTTCCGCCAACAGCTCGAGGATGGCCGATCCCACGCCGCCGTGCACAACCCCTTCCTCCATCACGAGAATGCAGCCGGTTTTCTTCGCGTAGGCCAGGATGGTCTCTGTGTCCAGCGGCTTTGCCCATCGCAGGTTAATAAGCGCGGCGTCTATCCCCTCCGCCCGCAGGGTCTTTGCGGCCTCGAAGGCCGGCACCACCATATTGCCGTAGGCAAAGAGGGCGATGTCGCCCCCGTCAAGCAACACCTCCGACTTGCCGTATTCGATGGGCGCGCTCTCCACCGGCCACTCCACGGAGGGCGCATTCCCGCGCGGATAGCGCACGGCGATAGGCCCTGCATGAGGCCCAACCACATGCTCCTGCACCATATAGCGCAGCATCTGCACCAGCTCCGGCCCATCCTTCGGCGCTAGGAGCGCCATATTGGGGATGGGGCGCATATAGGCGATGTCGAAGACGCCGTGGTGGGTCGGGCCGTCGTCACCCACCAGTCCTGCGCGATCAAGGCAAAAGAGAACGGGCAGGTTTTGGATGGCCACATCGTGAAGGATCATGTCGTAGGCCCGTTGGAGGAAGGTGGAGTAGATAGCCGTGATAGGTTTCATGCCTTCGGCGGCCAGCCCTGCCGCAAAACAGACCGCATGTTGCTCCGCGATGGCCGTGTCGAAATAGCGATCGGGAAACTGCTTGCTAAACGGTGTCAGCCCCGTGCCGTCCGGCATGGCAGCGGTTATCGCCACGATCTTGGGGTCTTCCGCGGCCAACTCCAGTATCGTTTTGCTGAAGTAGTTCGTCCAAGATTGGCCGCTCGATTTGCTGCCTGCAGCGGTGCCTTCCGTCGTTTCTTTGAACATGGGCGGGGTTACGGCGTGCCATTTGCGGGCATCCTCCTCGGCCTTTTCGTAGCCCTTCCCCTTCACGGTGAGCAGGTGCACAAACACGGGTCCCTTAATGCTCTTAATGGCCGTGAAGAGGTCTATAAGCAGATCGAGGTCATGACCGTCCACCGGGCCGATATACTGATAGCCGAGCTGCTCGAAGAGAACACCGGAGTTCTCGGTGGAGACGAGGTGGGTTAGGTTGTGCTTTAATACGGAACCGGCCGCTCGGAAAACAACCTGCCCGGGGGTTTTGTCAATACGCTTTAGCAAGCCACTTGTCCGGCTCTCAAGGCTTTGATAGAGCGGCGTGACGCGCAGTTTGGCCAAGTATTTGGCCAGCGCCCCCACGCTCTCGGCGATGGACATCTCGTTGTCGTTGAGCACAACCACAAAGTTTCGCCCACTATGGCCGGCATTATGCAACCCCTCCAGCGCCAGGCCTGCCGTCATGGCCGCGTCGCCGATAACGGCCAGCACATGCTCCTCGTTGCTCTTTCCGGCAAAATCGCGGGCGACGGCGAAGCCATAGGCCGCCGAGATGCTCGTTCCGGCATGCCCTGCGCCGAACAGATCGTACTCGCTCTCCTCCCGTCGGAGAAAGCCGCTGATGCCACCGTATTGGCGCAGTGTGCTGAAGCGATCGAGGCGCCCCGTCAGCATCTTGTGGGCGTAGCACTGATGCCCTGTATCCCAAATGATCTTGTCCTTAGGAACGGAGTAGACCGTATGCAGCGCGAGAATCAGCTCTACAGCGCCCAAATCGGAAGCGAAGTGGCCTCCTGTCTGCGAAAGATGATCCACAATGGCCTGACGCAACTCGCGGGCAACCTGTTTGAGCTGGTCACGCGAAAGCGTTTTGAGGTCATCAGGGCTTTTTATTTGAGAAAGAATCTCGTACATAGTTTTATTCCTCGCGGCCCCCAACCTAGGAGCCGACACTCTCGCCTTAGATAACGGATAGATTTCCCTAAGTATACACGATTCATACGACGTGTCGTGCGCCTTCCTCCTCACCGTACCGGCAGAGCAGTGGAGAACCTCAAGGAGAAAGGCACCGACAACACGCAACGGCGACAACATTCGGAGTACAAGCGATAATTTTACCTCTCTGTCTTTTCGGTGTCAATGTACTACTGGTTACAGAGCACAACCATGTGGACTTCAGACCCGTTAGAGAGGGCCTCCACGGCGCCGTTCTGGTCTGTCCGATAGATTTTTACCCCGGCCTCCCTCAGCCGCTCTATGACAATCGGGGATGGATGACCATAGAGATTATGCGCTCCAACCGAGATAACAGCAAACTTTGGGTGGGCTGCACGCAGGAAGTTTGGGGTTGTGGAGGTATCGCTGCCGTGGTGGCCGACCTTCAGCACGTCGCACCCTACGGCTTGGTCATCGGCAAGCAGGGTTGCCTCCTCCGGCGCTTCCGCATCGCCCATCAGGAGAAGGTGTGTCCTGCCGTAGTCCACGCGCACCACAACGCTGGCGTTATTTGGTGCTCCGGATCGCTCGGCGGGTGTAGGTGCCAAAAAATGCAAGGTGACTCCATCTCCGCAATCTATCTGCTCTCCCGGCAGCGGCGTTAAACGCGGCACATGGTGTCGGAGTGCGGCGGCCACGTAGTTTGCCTCCTCAACGGAGTTTTCGTTTTGCCCGTTATCTAGGAGGGCGTCGCAAGGAAAGGTATCGAGGAGAGTGGCAGCCCCTCCGATGTGGTCGGCATGAGGATGGGTAAGGATCATGGCGTCTATATGGGTAAACCCCTCGGCATGAAAGAAAGGGATCACCACTTCTCGACCCATATCCTCACCGGTCTCCTCGTTGTCGCGGCCGGTATCCACCACGAAAATTCGGCCGCTTGGTGTAGCGATAACGGCGGCGTCGCCCTGCCCCACATCGAGAAAATAGACGCGAAGTTCCTTTTCACCCCATCGAGCGACGGCCCCCCAACCAAGCAGTATCAGACAAACGCTCAATAGGAGAACCAACAGCAGAAGATAGGTTCGCGTCGCGATGGAGAGCGCGAAGCTACGAACGGCCATCTTGGAAGGGGAGCGCATTTAAAACTCCTCATCCGGCAACCGGCTCAAGGGCACCGTGTGCCTAAGGAAAAGTATGCTCATCAGGATAAGTCCGTAGAGCAGCACGATAAGCACGATCGGTGGCGAGCCTATAGAGAGTTCGGCCCAGAGGGGTTTTGAGAATAAGGCCGATAGTCCGATGAGGGCTTTTAGGCCAGGAGAGATGCCGAGCAGGAACGGCCGCGCCAGCAGGGGGTGGACGGCGGCGGCTAAAACGGCTGCATACCCCAAAAAGAGAAGCGGCAGCGCGATGACGAGCAGGCAGAAGTTGGCTATGGGCGCTATCACCGAAAGCGTGTGGAAGTGATAGGCCACCAGCGGCATGGCGCCGATCTGGGCTATAAGCGAGAGAAAGAGGGTGGTATAAAGAAAACGCCCTAAGGGGATCAGCACCCGCTCAAGGCCGTCTCGCTTCCCCTCAATGGGGGTTTTGCGAAGACGGTTCTGGAGCAGGTGCTTGAGAGGGTACTCGATGACCGGTGCAAGAAGCGCAATGGTGATGACGACTCCATAGGAGAGCTGAAAACCTGGGGTGAGCAGCATCTGCGGATTCCAAAAGAGCAGTAGCAGGGCCGAAGCGCAAAGGGCTCCGGTGAAGTCCGGTTCACGCTCAAGGAGGGGGGCTAGCAGGTAAAGCCCAAGCATTGTGGCGGCACGAAGCACGGCAGGACGCCCACCGGCCATAACCACGAACAGGCTAAGGGCGCACATGGTGAAGAGCAGCGCCATTTTGCGCGGCATTCCTACAACCCGTTGAGCCATCCAAAGCAGCAAAAGCGTGAACATCCCCACGTGTAGGCCGGCCGTTGCAAGCAGGTAGGTGGCGCCCGTGCGATCAAAGGACGAGGCCAGCGCCGGCGCAAGGCCCCTGCGGTTTCCGAATAGCAGCGCGCTTAGCAGTTCGGCCTCTGCAGCCGGAAGAGAGGCTCTCATCGCGGCTAGAGCGCGCCTCTGAAGGAAGAGAGCCACACGCTGGAAAGGCGCTTGAAGAAGATGCGGAGGAAGCCGCCTCCAAGCGGAGTCGCCCCGTGCTACCAGCATGAAACGCGCGCCGGTGTCCAGATCGGAGCAACAGGCAGCGTTGCCAGGATCGCGAAGCGGCATGTAGGGAGCTATCTTTCCATGCACTTCGATGCGATCACCGTAAATGGGAAGAGCGGTAAGGTTTGAAGGAACCGGCAGGTAAACACGAACATCCGGTAAGATGGGCAAGGAACTGTGAGAACCATCGAGGAGCCGTTCCACCTGCATATCGGCCTGTAGAAAACGATAATGACCGGCCGTGCGCAGCAGTTCCGGGTCGGTTTGAAGGGTTCCTTGCAGGGTTACAAAGCCGCTATTGGGTAAAAAAGAAGCTCCTGAGAGCATTTGAGATTGCCGCGCGATATGGGCACGAAGACCCCCTAGGAGGAAAGCCACGGCCATAAAAGCCGCTAGAATGCCCACAGAGCGGCGCCAAAAGAAAAGACAGCATTCCACTACCCAAAACGCTGCAAAGGCCGTAAAAAAGGCATCTAGAGGCCATAGAAGGCCTATTCCGGCTCCGGCCACAAAGCCAGCTGCAATCCAGCCGATGGGGCGCGGCCTCACGGCTCCTCCAACCTGCAGAGGGGACAGAGCGCATGGGGCGTTTTGTGGAGCACCTGGCACTTTTTACAGGCTTTCCAACCGCGCTCCAAACGCCAGTGGTAGAGCCGCGCCTCCATTTCGAGCCGATGCGATATCGCCTGGCGAACGCGCAGGTTCGGGATGCTTTCCAAGGCAGCCTGGCGCGCCCTCAGCAACTCCTGCTCCTCATCGGTGAGAACCACCTGCCGCAACTCCTCTGCCGTCGGCTCCTCCTCAGGAAAGGAGGGGTCTTCTCCGTCCACCCCCTGTGCGCGAAACACGATGTCCGTGACCACGCCGGGGCCTAGAAGTCGCGCCAATTTCTGCAGCAGCTTATGCTTGTGAAGCACCAGCTCTTGAGACCAGGTGGAGCTGCGGGTGCGCACAAAAAGCACCCCGTTGCGGATCATCTCGGCGCGGGAGGCTTTGGCCGCCTGCTCCCCCACCACGCGCGGCCAGCAGACCAGGGCGAGGCTCTGCCGAATGAGAGGTGCACTCTCTAAAGGGGCGATGGCCTGCATAAGCGCTTCCGCCAAAGGGCCTCCCCTCAGCAAAGGAATGAACGGATCGTCTGACTTATCTGGCCGCCTCATAGGGAATGCGCGCGAAACCTTCGGCTTTCACCGTACAAAGGGTCCGCGCTCCTCCTTTCTCAGTGGTGTCTCCTCATGCTAAAACTGTTGGCTTGGCCGTTCCACAAGGGTAGGCCGCTGCATAAACGACGCAAGGCCGCCTACTGCGCCTCTTTCTCCAAAACAACCGCACTTTCCGGTACCGACCGTTCCGATGTCTCTTTTTGGAGATGCGCCCCGAACCCTTCAAAACAGACGGTTCCCGCCCTCACCTGAAAGACAGCGGCCTCCTGCAGCACCTCTTTTGGAAAGCTCCGTAGGTTGGTGCAGGTAAGAAAAGTCTGACATCGTCCCTGAATCCATTTCAAGAGCCTGCGGCGCCGGACGTCGTCGAGGTCGCTCATCACGTCGTCAAGCAGCATCACAGGAGGCTCTCCCACAAAACTCTCCATGAGGCAAAACTCCGCAAGCTTTAACGAGAGAGCCACCGTGCGCTGCTGCCCCTGCGATCCGTAGATGCGGGCATCCACGCCGTTGATCAGAAAGACGAGATCGTCGCGCTGAGGGCCGATAAGGGTTGTGCCCCTTCGCAACTCCTCCTCCAGCACCTGCTGCAGATGGCGCTCAAAAAGGTTTCTAAACTGCTTCTCCTCCGCGTCGTACACAACCGTAAAGGGCGAAACCTTCTCGGCGGGCGTCTCAGCAGCGGCCAGCCCTATCGAAGCGCCGGCTTCTTGTATTCTCAGAGCGGTATCTGGCGTGAGGTCAATTCCGGGCTGGTAGCGCAGCTCGAGTCGCTCTTTACCCTCGCTTAGCTCCTCGTGAATTTGGGCCACTAAGGGGATAAGGCGCTCGATGTAGAACAGCCGCCTTCGGATAAGCGACGCTCCATAGCGAACCAGCTGTTCATTCCATACCTCCAACCCAGAATCCTTTCGTGATAGTCGCATCTCCCGCAGATCGCGCAGCAAACGGTTGCGTTGTTCCAGTACCCGACGATAATGACCGAGATCGTAGACATAGCGAGGGCTGATCTGCGATATCTCCATGTTGAGAAAATGGCGTCTGTCGGCAGGCTCGCCTGAGACGATGGCAAGCTCCGAGGCCCCAAAGAAAACGGCGTTGAACTGGCCGAGCAAATCGAGCACACGTTCTCGCTTGAGATGGTTGATCTGCACGCTTTTGCGGTCGGTTTGAAAGAGGGTTAGAAACAGCTCCACCTCTCCTTCACGCTCTCGAACGACCTCGGCATGGACATGTGCCTGCTCGGCTCCGGCACGGATCATCTGCGAGTCGCGACCGGCACGCATGGAGCGCGTGGTTGCCAGAAGCGCTATGGCCTCGAGCACGTTGGTTTTGCCTTGTGCGTTCTTGCCGTAGAGGATGTTGAGGCCCTCTGCGGGTTCGAGCGTGAGTTCAACATAGTTGCGAAAATCGGTTAGGTGCAGACGACGGATGCGCATAGTAACAGTAATTGTAGCAGAATGCTGCGGCACAGGTTTTGGATGCCGTTTTAGGCCGTCTTGCTTGCGTCTGCCTGCGCTCTTATAGGACTGGCACTATTATTATATATAAAAAGAATCTTACTGTTATTATTATAGCGCCCCATTTTGGTGGAAAACTTTGTAATAAACTGCTCCTTTGTGTTCCTAAAATTTCGTTATTTACGCTTATTTCAACTAAAAGTACATTATTTTAACTTTGCAAATGTAGACATAGTTCAACTCACTTCTATCCCAGTTTTCCACCAAGATGCCCGATTTTTGGTGGAAAACTTGGTGGAAAACTGCCGATCTTGGTGGAAAACTGCCGATTTTTGGTGGAAAACTTCAGCCCAAAAATCAAGCCGAAAAACGTTTTTTTGAGGTTTTGGTGGATAGTTTTGTTGTACAACGACGTTTTCTTAATCTCGATTTCCTATCTTTCTCTCATACTAAGGCACTAACGTCCTATTTTGGTTTACTGGTTATTGGTGGATAGTTTTGCTAGTTTGGTGGAAAACTCGCCAATTTTGGTGGAAAACTGCATAGGTTTTGGTGGATAGTTTTGCTGTTTAGCCAAAAATGAGAGTAAAACTTCGTTTCCCCCAAAATCTTGCTTCCTAACCCCATTATCGGCCTCCCAACCGTGCCTCTTTACCCCCTTTAAAGGGGCCGGAAGTCCCTCCTTGGGTGCCCTTTGACGATCTTTTTCCGTAATCTCTTGGCAGAAGTGCCGGGTTTTTTGAAACCCTTGTTCAAGCGTATAAAGCGCCTCAAAGCAGGATTTTGCCGAGAGAAAGACGAACACCAAACTATGTTTTGCACCCGTAAAGCCCTTTTGCCCGTGCTCTTCCTGTTCGGCCTCTTCCTAACGCTCTGGCCGGTTGCAGGCCAATCCGGCCCGGATGGGTGGAGCTGGATATGGAGTCCGGATGGCAACCACCCGCCGGAAACGCTCTTTTTCCGGCTCCGCTTTCGCCTGCCACATCGCCCTTCCTCCGCAGTGCTTTATATAACGGCCGATGATGCTTTTGAGGCCTATATCAACCAGAGTCGCAAGCCCGTGGCCACAGGGGACGACTGGACGACCGTGCGCAGTTTCGACGTGACCTCCTACTTGCACGCGGGGCCCAACCTGCTGGCAGTGGAGTGCCAGAACCAACGCGGGCCGGGCGGGCTGCTTTTCAAATTAGTGGTAACGATTAACCCCAACAACGTTCTCACCTTGGTCTCCGACGGCAACGTGCGGGTAAGCCGGCATCCACCGATCGCTTGGAACTCTCTAAAGCTGAACGACGCCGGTTGGCAGCACGCCCAGGTCGTCGCTCCAGTGGGAGGAGGGGTATGGGGCCCGCTGCACGGCTCACTCTCTTTCGACTACTCCCGCATCGTGCGTGTTTGGGACCTCGCTCAAGGGCTGCCTCAGGGCGCCGATCCCTATCAGGCCCCGCGCCCGCTTGGAGCGCGCATACCCATGATGTCGAGCATGACAAGTGTGGACGACATGAAGCTGGTGGCCAACGCCGGCTTCACGCTGTTCCAATCCAACTCGGATAACCTCTCTACGGAGGAGGAAGCCCCCGGCAAATGGAACTGGGCAGTGCCCGCACAGGCCTGTGCAACGGCTCATCGCCTTGGGCTGGACTGGAGCTACTTCGAGCATGAAGCCTTTCCACCTCCGTGGTATCGAGAGAAGGTGCCGTTTACCCGCATCGAGTGTATGGAGCATCACCTGCCGGTGCAGGCCTTCTCGCCATGGGACCCCACCTGGAAAACGTTTATTGAGCAGGGCTATGCCGCCTTAGCCAAGGAGTTCGAGGGGGCTGCTAAGCCGCAGGAGGCAGGTGCCGACCCCGGTACTCTTAACGTGCTCTGCGTAGGCATTCACGGCGATTACGGACAGGCAGGTCTGCTAACGGGAGGAAGAGTGCGAGTTCCGGAACAGCGGGAGGACTGGATCAAGCGCTTCGGAAATGCGCATGATCACCTCGGTTTTTGGTGCGCCGACCCCTTAGCTCAGGCCGACTTCCGCAAGTCCATGCTGGAGAAGTACCATACGCTCAGCGCCCTGAATGCGGCATGGCATACCCATTACCAAAGCGCCGACGACATTGCCTATCCCTCCGATCTCTACGACCCGCCCGATTTTCCCGATCGTCAACACTACCTCGATTTCATCGAGTGGTATCGCGATAGCGTGGGGCGAGCCATTCGTTGGAACCTGGAGGCTGCCCGAAAGAACTTCCCAAACACCCTTCTGTTGCTGCCCGCCGGCTTTGCCGATGAAGACCTGCGCGGCGGAAACGACAACAGCCTTATCCCCAAGCTGGCGGCGCGCTACAATGCCGCCGTGCTTTCATATCATGGTGGTGCCAAGCCCTTTGCCCAGAACGCGGCCACAGAGTTGGGGCGCTTAGGAAGCGCCTGCCGCTTCTATGGGGCTCCGCTTTGGATAGCCACGCCGGGGAGCCTCACACCCGATCAAACGGTGGAACGCATCTATGAGGCCGCATCGCAAGGAGCTGCCGGTTATTTCGACTGGGCGAGCAACGTGCTCTCCGATGCCAACAGGAACGTCTACTATCGCTACGGGCGATTCCTACAGATTGACCGTCCCATCGTGGATGTGGCCATGTTCTATCCGGCAACTGCTCAGGAGATAAGGCCGCAGGAGGGCTATAATGAGACCTTTGCACGTGCCTGCGCCGAATTGAGAGACTATGCCGACTTCGACATCGTGGACGATCGAATGGTGGACGACGGCTGCCTTAGCAACTATCGCATCCTCGCTCTCTGGGAGGGGACGATCTGCCGGCCACAGACCCTGCAAAAAATTAAGGAATGGGTGAACAACGGCGGGGTGCTCATCGCCTACGATTTCGGCAAGGTGACCGATTTTAACGGCGATATCTCCTGGTTTAAAGACCTGTTTGGGTACGTCCAAGACCTACAGCCCGCCTATATGCGAGAGCGCTATTTGGGCGATTTACCCAGCACCTACCGCATTCCTGTGGGAGACCCGGAAATGGCCGGATTTTTAGAGGGGCAGTGGGCCGAGCCGGACACTACCGACGGAACCGCACGAAGGTGGACGGGCGAGACGGCCACGGTGCGCCTACCGCTCGATGTACAGAAGCGCTATGTTTTGGTGGTCCATGCCAGCATTCCAGCGGAAGCAGCACACCTCAAACATGAGCTTTTTGTGAACGGCCGGAAGCTAGGCGACCTCGACACCGTGGGCGACGTGCGCTATCGCTTTTTGCTACCTACCGACCTCTTTGAGGACAACCTGCAGGATCGCATTGCTCTGGTCAGTCTCACGTTTCGCTCGCAAACTTTTCTGCCGCCAAAGAGCGCAACAGGCACCGCGGGGCCGGGTCCGCTTGGCATCCACGTGGAGTCGGTAGGGGTGATGGCGCTGGAGGGGGCCGAATCGGAAAGCCCGGAGGAGGTTATCGAGAAGGCGCCGGTGCCTCCCGGCCGCATTCGCTCCTATATTGACCTCAGTCACCTCACCTCGCCCACCTCATCCCAAAGCTGGGTGCGGCGCTACGGCAAGGGGCTGACCATCTACTTCCCCGCGACCCGCGATCTCCTCAAAGGCTATCTGCAAGTCATTCGTTTCGCTATTTACCACCTAAGTCAGATCGACCCCGGACGGAGAGACGCTCTGCCGATAGACGATGCAAGCGACGGCGTCTATGCAACTCTCTTCCCCGACAAGATTCTCTACTACAACTCCACCGACACAGAGAAGACGGAACATATTGTTATCCCCCCAGAAAATTTTGCCATGTGGAAAGACCAGGTGATCGTTCCTCAGCAAAACGAGTGGACGCTCCACCTTCCACCGCACAGCATAGGTGCGATCTACTTCGGCGCACCGCCGCAGGAGCTGCTCTACGAATGCGAAGGCTTCACGCAGCCTAACGGCATGAAACCGCGCTCTTCTCCCGATTGCAGCCCCGGCGGCCCCGGCCCCACCTGTCTCTTTGTAGCCGCAGGAAAAAGCATCAGCACGCGCTTTCGAATCGAGGTGCCGGGAACCTACAGGGTGTTTTATCGCGCCCTCCATGGAGAACAGATCGCCCCTGCCCAAATCCAGATAGATGACCAGCCCGTCGCCGGAGACGATAGTCTACACGGCCAGACGCGACTGGCAGGAACGGTAAATTTAACGGCCGGAATCCACACGCTCACCCTTACGGCCTTGCCCAATTTGGCCGTGCGGGCCGATTTTGTTCTGCTCTCTAACGACCCGGATGTGGCCGGCTACACGTTTGCCCTCCAAGCCACTCCGGTGAACTAAACGCAACTTTCAAGGCAAAAGCTATCGAAACAGGGAGAAACACCATGTTATCCAGACGACGTTTGTATTCTAGTTCAAGAGGGTGCAAGATCGGTGTCGCCGCTCTTCTCCTTCTCATCCCCTGCCTTGGTCGGGGACAAGGAGGGACATCATCGCAAACCCAACTCATCGATCCGTCGCAGCCCTACTGGCTCCAGTGGAAGAGCATGTATCCCGACCGCGTCGCGGACATTTTAAAGACCGCCGATGCGGTCATTGCCCGCGGTCCGTTCCAAGCGAACTGGGCCTCTCTAGACCGCTATCAGATTCCCAAATGGTACCTGGACGCTAAGCTGGGCATTTTCATTCACTGGGGAGTCTACTCTGTACCTGCTTTTGGCAGCGAATGGTATCCACGAGAAATGTATCTTCAGGGCAGCGCCACTTTCAAACATCATGTTGCTACCTACGGGCCGCAAAATAAGTTTGGCTATAAAAACTTCATCCCGATGTTTAAAGCGGAGAAGTTCGACCCGATGGCTTGGGCGAAGCTGTTCAAGGCAGCCGGTGCCAAGTATGTCGTCCCCGTTGCGGAGCATCATGATGGCTTCGCTATGTACGACTCCGATCTCACCACTTGGTGCGCCGCCAAGATGGGGCCGAAGCGCGACATCATCGGTGAGCTGGCACAGGCGGTACGCAAGGAAGGGCTTATTTTTGGGCTTTCTACCCATCGGGAGGAGCATTGGTGGTTTTACAATGGAGGAATGCAGTTCGATTCGGACGTGAGAGACCCCAAGTACTATTCTCTCTATGGCCCTGCGGCTCCGGAGAATGTGCCGCCTACCAAAGCCTTCTTAGACGACTGGCTCGCGCGTGACTGCGAGTTGGTAGATAAGTACCATCCCCAAATCGTCTGGTTCGATTGGTGGATCAACACGCCTGCTTTCCGTCCTTATCTGCAGCGCTTTGCGGCCTACTACTACAATCGTGCAGCCCAGTGGCACAAAGGGGTGGTCATCAACTACAAGTACGCCGCCTTCCCCCCACAAGCCGCCGTGCTCGATTTGGAAAGAGGGGAAATGGGGGGGATTCGCCCACGATTCTGGCAGACCGATACCTCTATTTCAAATAACTCATGGGGCTATGTAACTCAGCAGGATTTCAAAACTCCAGAGCAGGTTGTGCACGAACTCGTTGACATTGTGAGCAAGAACGGATGCCTCCTACTTAACATCGGGCCGAAATCGGATGGCACAATCCCTCAAGAAGAGGTGGACGTTCTGCTGAACATGGGCAAATGGTTGAAAATAAACGGAGAGGCGATCTATGGCACCCGTCCGTGGGTGATCTATGGGGAAGGTCCCACGAAAATCAAAGGAGGCGCTTTTAGCGATACCAGCCACGGTGCCTACACGCCGGAGGATATTCGCTTCACAACGAAGGGCAACACACTCTATGCCATCGTAATGGCGTGGCCACAGGACGGCGTGGTGCGCATCCGCTCTCTCGGCTCCGATGCGCACTTTGCCACCGGAAGCGTTCGCTCTATTCAACTGCTCGGCAGTTCGGCTCGATTGCATTGGGAACAGACACCGGACGCGCTTGTGGTTCAACTCCCTTCTCAAAAACCCTGCGATTACGCCTACACGCTAAAGATAGCCGGTCTTCGTCCGGTTTCCCAGCCCCCCATTACCGCCAACGGCCTTATACTCGACGCCGAACACGCCCAGCTCTACGGCAATCAGATACAGCTGGAAGATAACTACGGCAAGCCGGATATAGGGTATTGGAACGATCCTGCGGATTGGGTTTCTTGGAAGGTACATCTGCCTGCCGGCGTTTATCGCCTAGAGGCGCGCGTTTCGGCGGTGGCTCCTTCAACCCTTGCGCTAGAGGTGGCCGGTAAGCGCCTTACGCTGGCGGTGCCCGCCACCGGCGGCTGGGGCGATGCCAAAGAGATGACCGTGGGAACGATCACCGTTCCCCATGCCGGGGATTATGAGCTTACCGTGCGCGCCGCCGATGCCGCCCATTGGAAAGCCGTAAACCTCTTTGAGGTGCTCCTTGTTCCTGAAAAAGGGGCTTCCTAGCGGGACAAAAAATTTTTGAAAAAGTTTCCCAAAACGCTTGTCAAATCTGGCTAACCTGTGTTATAATATCACTGTACATCGGCCACACGAGGCGTTGGGGGGACGCCCGAGTGGTCTGGGAGG
>NZ_DATGKU010000259.1:0-48133 GCF_035294505.1 Chthonomonas sp.
TTCCAATTGGGTTAGACCGGGCACGATTTTCTGGTTCCGACTGGTTCTCAGAATAGGAATTCAGTGAATTCGTATTCTCAACTCCCATTATAACATAGCCTACGCAAATTGTCAAGGGCTGCCCTAAAAAATTTCGCGAACGTTTCCGCCACAATCTACTCCCTAATCTCATCTATTCTCAATCTCTCTCAAAATAGTCGCTATGCCAAAAATAAATACCGTCCCTTTCACTCTATGCGCCTGCCTTCCTTAAGCCTACCCCTGCTTTCCCTTGGGCATAGTCTAACGCTATTTCGCCTTTCACTCTATGCGCCTGCCTTCCTTAAGCCTACCCTCAAGCGGGATCGCCCGAATCTCTGCTAAAATAGTACCAAACGTTTCAAGGATGGGAAAAAGCCCATGAAGCTCTATCCGCTGCTTTTGCTCCTAGGTACCTCGGCAACGCTCTGGGCGCGTGCGCAGAGTGGTACCAGCCTGCACTTTTCCGGCCTCCCTTTGCAGCTAAGCGATGCTGACGGTACGGTAGTTACCGAACAGGGACAAACCGCATTGCGCATCACCTTTCATAAAAATGCAGAGTGGCCCCATGTGCTCTTTAAGCCCGCCAACCCTCTGGACTGGAGTGGAATGGAGGCCATCTCCTTTACCCTCCGCAATCCGGGAAAACGCCCTATCGCGTTCGGTTTTCGTATGGACGACTCGATAGAAGCAGACGGCTATAACCACTCGCGAACGGCAAACGGCAGCATCGCGCCCGGCCAAACCCAGACCTTTGCCGTGCGCTTTGGCCCCGACCCCATGAGCCTCGGAATGCGTGGGCTTCCTCCCATACCCGGCATGGTGACCCTGGGCGTCTCCGGTGGGAACCCCTTCAGCTTTGAGCATATAGTGCAGTTTCAGTTGTTCTTGCATAGCCCCCACCAAAACGAAACCCTGCTGCTGTCGCCCTTCAAAACCTTGCCGTTGCAACGAGAAGACCTCAAGAGCGTGGTGGACGCCTATGGCCAGTATGCTAAAGCCAATTGGCCTGGCAAAGTGCATAGCGATGCCGACCTGATGCGACAACGAAGCGAGGAGGAGGCCGATCTGAAAGCACACCCACCCCTGCCCGATCGCGATCCGTACGGCGGCTGGGCACAAGGCCCCAAACTGGAGGCCACCGGCTATTTCCGAACGGCGAAATACGACGGCAAGTGGATGCTTGTGACGCCTTCGGGGCATCTGTTCTTCTCTTTGGGCATAGATGTGGTGCAGATGAACTCACCTACCTTTATCACCGGTCGCGAATCGCTGTTTGCCGCCCTTCCAGACCCTAACGGGCCGCTGGGCGCTTTTTACGGCGAGAGTGGTGCCTACATGGGGCCGCTGGCAGGCAAGCAGGGCAAGACTTTCGACTTTTATCGTGCCAACCTCTATCGCAAGTACGGTGCCGATTACCAGGCAGTATGGCAGCAGATGGCCTTAAAGCGCCTGCCTTCTTGGGGGTTCAACACCATAGGAAACTGGTCTGACCCCGTTTTCTATCAAAACCAACAGGTGCCCTTTGTAGCAACGGGCGGTGTTCACGGCGATTTCGCCACGGTGAGCAGCGGCTCCGACTATTGGGGCCGCATGCCCGATCCCTTCGATCCACACTTTGCCGCTGCCGCCGATGCCGATATGAAAGACCTAGCCGCCCGCGTGCGTAACTCCCCGTGGTGCATAGGCTACTTTATAGACAACGAGCTAAGTTGGGCCGGCTCAGGGCCGGATGGAGATGTGGGACTTGCCATTGGCGCTCTGAAAGAGGATGCGGCGAAATCGCCGGCCAAACGCGCTTTTCTGCATCAACTGCAAGAGAAGTACGGCGACATCGCGAACTTCAATGCTGCTTGGAAGGCCGATGTCTCCTCCTGGCAGCAGCTCGAAGCGCCCTACAAAGCCTCATTGCCGCTGACCCAGGAGGCGCACAAAGACGCCGAGACGTTTGTGCGCGCCTTTGCCGATAAGTATTTCCAAACCGTTCGAGAGGCGTTAAAACGATACGATCCCAACCATCTCTATCTCGGTTGCCGTTTCGCCTGGCACAGCCGAGCCGAAGTGGAGGAGGCCGCAAAGTACTGCGATGTGGTAAGCTTCAACATCTATGCCCCGCGTGTGGATGCCAGCCAATGGGGCTATTTGGCCGATCTCAATCGTCCCTGCATTATTGGGGAGTTCCATTTTGGCGCGCTGGATAGAGGGATGTGGCATCCGGGGCTTGTCTCCACACCGAACCAGGAGGCGCGCGCCCAGATGTTTATTGACTACGTGCACAGCGTGCTCGATAACCCCGCCTTCGTGGGCTGCCACTGGTTCCAGTATGTGGATGAGCCGCTGACGGGGCGAACGTGGGACGGTGAAAACTATAACATCGGGTTTGTGTCACAAACCGATAGGCCCTACCGTCACATGGTGGCTGCGGCGCGCCAGGTGGGAGCGGAGCTTTATACCTATCGCTTTGAGGCGTCACGGGCTGCCTCGGAATCGGGTAGATAGTTTGATGAGAGTGTTTTAGAGAGGGCAAGAGGATGCGAAATCGGCGATGGTTTTGGTGGCTATGCGGGTTTTTCCCCGGCGTTCTTGTGGCGTTGTGTGCCGGATGTGGCGGGGCCGACTTTGGAGGCCTTCAACAAAACCTTAGCGGCGACATCGCTCCAGGCTACAACACACCCATCGCGATGCAAAATCGAAACACGGCCGCTCGACTCTTGCCCGGACAAGGATGTTATCCCATGATCGAAACCTCGTTTCAACTCGCTAAGGTGCCCGGCGACCCCTTCGATTTTGAAAAGGTGAACGTGCAGGTTGTCTTCCAGAGGCCGGATGGAGGCACCGTTTCGGTGCCGGCCTTCTATGACGGCGATCAAACCTGGCGTGCCCGCTACACACCCATCACGCCTGGCCGCTATATCGTGCAAAAGGTGCTCTTAAACGGCCAGATCGCCCATGAAACGAACCTGAACCCCACACAATGGAACGTCTCCGGCACGCCCGAGCCCGGCTTCATTCGCATCAATCCGGCCGATCCCACACGCTTCGTTTTTGACAACGGCAACACCTATTACCCCGTGGGCAACAATGAGGCATGGCCTTCTCCAAACCTCCCCGATATCCCCGCTCTCTTTGCAAAGATGCACGCGGCCGGCGAAAACTGGTCACGCGTGTGGATGGCCCATTGGGCTAACCAAAATCTGGATTGGGTGCCGGGCAAAAAGATAGCTCCTGGAGATATCGATCTCGATGTGGCTCGACGTTGGGATAAGATCGTGGAGGCCGCTCAGCAAAACGGCATCTACTTTCAGATGGTGCTGCAACATCACGGGCAGTACTCCTCGAATGTGAATCCGAACTGGAACGAGAACCCTTACAACGTGAAAAACGGTGGCTTTCTGCAAGCACCGGACGATTTCTTTACCAACCCGCAGGCCATTGAGGCTACAAAGCGGAAGCTCTACTATATTCTTGCGAGATGGGGCTATTCACCCAACATTATGGCGTTTGAGCTTTTCAATGAGGTGCAGTTCACCGATGCCTACCAGCACAAACACGATGCCGCCATCGCCCAGTGGCACCGTGAAATGGCCGATTTCCTTAGGCGCTACGACATCAATCATCACCTCATCACCACCAGTTCGGCGCCCGATGTACCCTACGATAGCCCCATTTGGCAAAGTATGGACTACATCCAGGTGCATTCCTATCCGCCCGATCCGCTAACCACATTGGCTATCGGCCCACCGGCTCAAGCCTTAAAGTTGAACAAACCGATCTTTGTGGGGGAGTTTGGGCCGGCAACGTTGGACGATCCAAATGGCATGGCGCTACACGATGGCCTCTGGGCTGGCCTTATGCGCTGGCCCTCCGGCGCCCCCGAATACTGGTCATGGGACGTTATCGAACAGCACGACCTCTACGGCAACTACGCGGCCGCTACCGCGTTTCTGAACGCCTCTGAGCTGCCGGAGCAGAGGGGGCTGCAGTCGGCCACACTGTCGGTGGAGACCCAACAACATGCCGATCTGGTGCTCGCTCCCGGCGGCGGGTTCGAGCCGGCAAAACAATCTACCTTTACCATAAGCCCAGAAGGGGCTCCTGCCGCTTTCGGAACCTATCCCTCCTTCTTGCAGGGGCAGTTCCATCGTGATATGATGCCCGAACCGCTTACCCTGCAGGTGAACTGTGCGGGGCCGATAAAAGGGGAGGTGCAGATCAATCGCGTTGCAAAGGCCGGTGCTGTCCTTCAAATTGGCGTGGATGGGCAGGTGGTGACCACGCGCAAATTCGACGCGGCAGATAGCGACTACACTCCAGATAAGGATCAGGGCACCCTTACCTTCGACCTACCTGCGGGGCAACACACGTTGACTCTGCAGGACACGGGGTCGGATTGGGTTCAGATTCGCCGTATCGTTCTCAAGAACTATGCCTTGGCCCTACAGTGTTTGGCACGCGTTGGCAAGAACTATGCAGCGGGTTGGGTGTACAATCGCTCCGGTATCTACGCTCCTGCCGATGCGCAGCCGGTTCCGGCCAATGGGCAACTTACACTGCCTGCGCTAGCCCCTGGAACCTATCGCTTCGTTTGGTGGGATACCCATGCCGGTAAGGCGCTATCGGAAAGCCGGTTAACGGTGAACGGCACAGAAAAGACGACGATAGCCACTCCACCGATTGCGCGCGATGTGGCCTTCTACGTTATCGCCTCGCACGCCGAAGCACAAAAGGCAAAATAGAGACCTGTCTGCAAACACAGGCGTTCTGCCTCGTAGGGCGAAAGCTCAGAACACTTTAACCAAATGGTCGCTGCTCTGGCCACAGCCACAGGGGCGCAACGTAGCATGGGGGATAAGGAGGGCATAGTCGCCCTTTTGGCCTAAGGTCTCTGTGAAGGCGGGTGCGGGTGGTAACAAACTACGGCTCTCCGCTTTGATAAGTTTGAGATAGCGCTCTTTGAGCACGTCGTCGTCGCCGGCAAGCAGTTTATGTGCTAAGACCACGGTTTTGCAGAGGCGCAGGAAACGAATTTGGCGTGCCTGAGTGCACTCTGCCTGCTCTTCCTGAGCGTCTAGGTCCTCCACGCGCTTCTCCGCATCGAGTAGGTCTTTCCAAGGAGACTTTTGTGCATTTTGAGCGAGCCAATCTATGGCGGCCTTTTTGGCATCTTCTCTGTCGGCTCCGCGACCGCGCAGTTTAGGGAAGTTATCCAGGAGAATCTCTTTATCGTCGCGCAGTTGGCCCTCCAGTTCCGATTCGGCGTTAGCAAAGCGGGCACGCAAAGTTCTGAGGTCTGAATCGTCTTGTGCGAGATTAAAGGCGGTTTGTGCCCGATTTTCGCCTTGAAGTTGCAGCTGGTCGGAGATCGCTTCGAGAGCAGCGCGCTGCGCCGGGGTGGCCCATGCTAACAGATCGTGCCACGGTGTGGAGAACACCTCCTGATCGCTTGCCTGTACAAAATGGCGAAGGAAGACATCGGAGGTACAGACGGGGGTGTCTATGGAGGGGTCGTGGATGAGGGTATAGCAGAAGGCCTCATCCATGCCCACACGTCCATCATGATTATAGTCGGCACCGGTAACGGGGCGTCCTAGCCGGTCACGGCCGGTGAGGGCTGCGAAGAAATAGGAGGTGAAGTCGTGGTACTCGGCCTCGTTTACTTCGGAGGTGCAGCCGGCGGCCTCGCGCTCCGGCACGGCGGCAAAAAATCCGACAAGGTCTCTATCGAGATAAGGGCGCTCTGGGTCGCCTCCGCCGAAAAGGAGATCGCCAAAACCGCCGGAGAAGCACTGCACCATGATGAGCGTCACAGGCACGTTGGGCGGTATTTGTTCAAGGAGATTGGCCAGAGTGTGGACATCCAGGTCGGGCCCCGGTTTCCAAAGGTCGTACCGATTGTTGGCATAGGTAGGGCGGTCTGGGCTGCCGTGGCCGGTGAAATAGAGCAACAGCGGTGTGGGATCGTCGGCAGAGGTTGCGTACTGTTGATGCATGCGCTCAAAAAAGCGGCGAATGGCCGGAAGGCGCGAGGGGCCATCGGGGCCGTGGAGCAGCTGTGGAGGGCGATAGCGATCGGCAGAGTAGGTGCTGTCCTCATGGATGAGGAGATCGTAGAGGTGTTGGCCGATAGGGATAGGGGCCGGATCGGTGTAGTAGACGGTTTCATGGTTCGGATTGCCATCGGCGAAGAGAGTGGTGCATTGGGCATTGGCCGGAAGGAGCCGTTGAACGTAGCGCACATTGCTCTCTATGGCCACCTGGTTATAGCTAGGCTCCGGCCCTCCGCCAACGATCAGCACATTGAGGGGGAAGTCGGTTTTTGGTGAAGGCGGTGTGGCTTGCGGAAGCGAAAGCCCCCCAACCAGGAGGAAGAACGCTCCAGAAAACAGCAGACGACGAACCCACGTTGTGCCTTTCATCGGTCTTTCCCTTACTTTTAGTTATAGATTAGACCGACGAAAGGGCTATTTTGTTTTGCCTTCGTCACGGCTACCGAAAGCGCGGTGTACGTCCAAAATATCGCCAATGGCGTAGACCTTCTTGATGATGTCGTCGAGGTGTTCTGTGTTACGCACCTCAATAGCAAGTTCGAGGGTGGCGGTTTTGTCACGATGCGATTGGGTTCGTAGCGCGGTGATATTGGTTTTGTTCTCCCCAAAGACGGAGCCAATATCGGCCAATAGCCCGGTACGATCCAAACAAACGATGGTCAGATAGACCTGATAGACCTGTCCATCGTTGCCCACATACTCTACCGGCACACAGCGGTCTGGCTCGTTCGCGAGATAGTAGCGTGCATTGGGACACTCTCGGCGGTGGAGGGCCATGCCGCGCCCGCGCGTGATATAGCCGATAACATCGTCGCCGGGAATAGGCAAGCAACAGCGAGAGCGACGGAAGAGCAGATTCTCGGTATCAAGCCCACCGGCCACGATATGGAGCTTCTCTTCACTGGCGCGTTTTCCACCGATGGGTATGCTCACTTCGGTAGGCGCAACGGGGCGTAGGCGGTTCAGCACGGTGAGAGGAGCAATGGTGCCGTAGCCGATAGAGGCCAGCAACTCGATCTCGCTGGGCACGTTGAAAGAGGCGGCCACACTGCGTAGCGATTCATCTTTCAGAAGGTCACGTGGGTTCTCGCCCCACCCATGAGGGTCGCGCTCGAGTTGATTGGTCAGCTCCTTTTCCAGAAGGTCGCGCCCGCGCTCCACATTTTCGCGATGATGAAGCCGTTTGAAGTAGTTCTTGATCTTTGCACGCGCGTGGGAGGTCTTCACGAAAGCCAGCCAGTCCCGGCTTGGGGTGGCGCCTGGGCGGGTGATGATCTCCACCGTATCGCCGTTACGGAACTGGTAGGAGAGAGGCACCAGGCGACCGTTCACCTTTGCCCCCACGCAGTGATCGCCTACCTCACTGTGCACCCGATAGGCAAAGTCTATGGGACAGCTGCCTGCAGGGAGGTCTATAACATCGCCTTTCGGGGTCAGCACAAAGACCTGATCGGTGAACAGGTCTTCCGTGATATTACGTAAGAACTCTCCGCTATCTTTGCTATCATTTTGCCAATCGAAGAGTTGTTGGCGAAGAAAAGAGAGACGACGCTCGAACTGATCGTTGGTTTTGCCGCCCTCTTTATACTGCCAATGCGCCGCCACACCGAACTCCGCGGTACGATGCATCTCCCATGTACGAATCTGTACCTCTAGGGGCGTGCCCTTCGGCCCGATCACCTTAATGTGGATGGACTGGTACATGTTGCTTTTGGGCTGGGCGATATAGTCGGAAAACATGCCGGGAATGGGCGCCCAAAGGGCGCTCACCACTCCGAGGGCATGGTAGCAATCGGGGCGCGTTGGCACGATCACTCGGAGGGCAATAAGGTCGTAGAGTTGGGTGAAATCCAACCCTTGCTGTCGCATTTTGTTGTAGATGCTGTAGAGGTGTTTCGGGCGCCCCATGACCTGGGCATCTATCCCCTCTTCTTTCAGCTTCTGCTGGAGAATGGCGACGGCCTCGTCTACTTCCGCTTGGCGTTCCGCCCGAGTGCGCGCCACCATAGCTGCAATCTGTTCGTAGGCCTCCGGTTCAACGTAGCGGAAGGCAAGGTCTTCTAGCTCCCATTTCAGGCGCCAAATGCCGAGCCGATGGGCTAAGGGGGCGAAAATCTGCAGGGTCTCTTGAGCGATGCGCATTTGGCGGGCGGGTGGCAGAGCCGAAAGGGTGCGCATGTTGTGAAGCCTATCGGCCAATTTAATGACAATGACCCGCAGGTCGCGGGCCATCGCCAGAAAGATTTTACGTAGGTTGGCAGCCTTTTTGGCCATCTCGGCCTGCTTTTTGCGCCGGTCAATAGCCGTTGGCGTAAGCTCCTCTTCGTCTTCGGGCAGATTGGGGCGCGTTTTTCCCTCATCTACCCCTATAATCTGCAGTTTCGTAACGCCGTCCACCAGCTGCGCTACAGCAGGGCCAAATCGGTTTTGAATCTCCTCAAGGGGCACTCCGCAATCCTCTACCACATCGTGCAGAAGCGCGGCGGCCAACGTCGTTTCGTCCATCTCCAGCTCGGCCAGAATGGCCGTGACGGCGAGAGGGTGGGTAATATAGGGCGAGCCATCGCTGCGGGTTTGCCCACAATGCTTTTCGGCGGCAAAAGCGTAGGCACGGCGCACAAGGTCTTCATCCGCCTCAGGCCGATAGGCTGCGAGACGTTCCAGAATATTTTCCAGGTCTTGGCCAGCATCGGCACCAAAGGGAGTTCTGGAGACCTCTTGTGTGGTTTCCGACATACGTGCGTTCCTTGTGCAACCGGTACCGTATAAATAGAGCTTTCTATAAGGGTATGCTAGTATACCACACGCTGGCGCCAACCGCTCATGGGCTGTGTCCTTTGAAAAGGGTAGGCACGGTATCCTTTGAGAAGGGTAGGCACGAGACCTGCCCCTACGGCAGTGGGCACCGCATTCAAGAATCTATACGCTTTTTTTACACATAACTTTACCCTAGCAGACTCAACAAAAAAGGAAGCATAAAATGCGTCTCCAATATTTACGTCTTATCGGGCTTGGCTTCATCCTCCTGTTGGAGTTGGCAGGAGGGAGGCCTAAGACGTTTTCGATGCCACCGGCCCACACGGCAGCGGGTCGAGCGCCCTATGGGCAATGGAAATACGGCCCTCCGGCGACACCGAACTATTTTCCGATCGCCGTTTGGCTACAATCTCCGGAGAACGCCTTAAAGTACAAAGCGGCCGGTTTTAACCTCTACGTAGGGCTTTGGCAAGGCCCTACAGAGGAGCAGCTTGCCGCGCTCAAGGCGGCCCATATGCCGGTGATTTGTGCGCAGAACGCGGTAGGGCTGGCGCACCGAAACGATCCCATTATCGTTGGTTGGATGCACGACGATGAGCCGGACAACGCCCAGCCGGTGGTAGACCCCAACACGGGCAAACAGAGCTGGGGGCCTTGTGTGCCGCCGGAACGCATTGTGGCCGAGTACGAGAGGTTTCGTGCGGCCGACCCCACCCGCCCCATCATGCTCAATTTAGGGCAGGGGGTTGCGAACGACGCCTGGTATGGGCGCGGACCGGGGGCAAAACTGTCGGACTATGAGACCTATGTCAAGGGCTGTGACATCGTTTCCTTTGATGTCTATCCGGTCGCCGGTTTAGATAGGCCGGATGGTGAGAACTACCTGTGGTATGTGGCCAAAGGCGTCGAACGGTTGGTTCGTTGGACAAAAGGGCAGAAGGTGGTGTGGAACTGCATTGAATGCACGCGGATAAGCAGCACCAAAAAGGCGACACCGCATGAGGTGCGCGCGGAGGTATGGATGGCGCTCATTCACGGCTCGCGTGGGCTTATCTACTTTGTGCATCAGTTCAAACCGACCTTCGATGAACATGCACTGCTCGACGACCCGCCCATGCTGGCAGCAGTAACCCAGATCAACCAACAGATTCATCATCTCGCCCCTGTTTTGAACAGCCCTACTCTAGAGCAGGCTGCCACGGTGGTCTCCTCCTCTGCTCAAGTGCCCATTGACATCATGGTGAAGCGCTACCAAGGCGCAACCTACCTTTTTGCGGTTGCCATGCGCAATGGAGCTACGAAGGGCACTTTCGATGTAAAGAACCTACCTGCGAAGGCGACTGCGGAGGTGTTGGGCGAAAATCGAAGCCTCTCGGTGGTTGGCGGCAAGTTTGAGGATGCTTTTCAGCCCTACGATGTGCATCTCTATCGCATCGTTGGCTCGTCTCTTTCAGAATAAGAGCGCGGGTTCTGTGTGGGGCAAGACAGGGGGAAGAGAGGCCGCAGAGTTGGGCACCGTGAAACGGCCGTTTCACGGTAACGTATCGTGGTAGGTATAGGGCGCGCTTTTGCCCTGTCCTATAAAAGGCCAGTGTAGGTCGGGACCGTTGCCGTAGCGTGCGCTCGTGGTATCCTGCAACCAAACGCTTTTGGCATGTCCATCCACGAACACCGTGTTGAGATGGGCACGCGAGTCGTGCTCCGAATAGTGCTCCGGATCATGATAGTCCCACTGTTCCCACACCATGGCGGTGTCGGCAGGATATTCCACGTCGTTGATGTGAACGCCTTCGGAGAGGAACATCTTAAACTCGTAGGAGGTTACGGGACGCGCCTTCCGGTCGGTATCTGCTGGGCAGAAGAGGGGGGAATCGCCCTGCGTTGACATGCCGTAAAGGTCGCTGAGGGCATAGGGAAGTGCCAGGGAGGCCCACGATATCTCAGAGGGTTTGAGATCTTCCGCACGGCAGAAATTGTTATGCCAAGCGAGGAGATCATCCGGGTGCGCGCGATTGTCTGGGTCTACGGTGTAGGAGGGAAACGCTTCATCATAGTCTTGAACATAGAGGGCCAGGGCGATGCCGATTTGGTGAAGGTTCTGCAGGCAGGCCGCCTTTTGGGCTGAGCGTCTCCCGGAGAGAAAAACGGGCAGAAGCACGGCTCCCAGCACCGCGAGAATAGCCATGACGAAGAGCAGCTCCATCAGCGTAAAGCCCAAGAGCTGGCAGGCTCTTCGCTGAAGGGCTGGAACCCAAGGCCTTTGATCAAGAGTACGAGTTTGCATGCGTCCTATGGAAGACGGTTGGTCTGTTCTTTTGTGATTCTTCTTCTGAATTCTATTCTAACACAAAAAGTCTGTTCGTGCAACTGCCTTCTACTATACCTTACGAAATTTGAGCAGAACGGGATAGCCTTGTCTAGAATCAGAGATACAGCGAATGGAACACAACGAATCTTAACGAAAAATTAACATGGTTTTAATTCATCCTTAATCGGCAGGGAGATAGGATACATGTGGCGAGTTTGCGGTGGCTGCCGATGTGCTGTGAACTCGCCATCAGCTTAGCCGAAAGGAGAAAGACCAATGGAATTCGCGAGAAAAGCCTTTACGCTGATTGAGCTGCTTGTGGTTATAGCAATAATTGCTATATTAGCAGCTATCCTCTTCCCGGTTTTTGCCCAGGCAAGAGAGGCTGCCAGGAAGGCAACTTGTATCTCCAATCTCAGACAGATCAGCACGGGTGTATTTATGTACGCACAGGACTACGATGAGACACCACCTGAAACGGGATGGGAAGGCCCTTGCAGCAGCCCTATTCCAGATGCAAATGGCAACTATCCACTCGGAGACCAGTATTTCAGCGGGGTTTTCTCTTTCCCCATCGCTACGGCTCCTTACATTAAAAACTGGCAGATATTTAGCTGCCCCAGCGACCCCGATAAAGGTGGGTTTAACAAGTACTATTCCTACTGCTACGAAGCCCAGCTGCTGGCAGTGCGTATGCCGAACTCTTATGCGGGAATGAGAAAGGATGTGAACGCCTTCCTGCGTTCTTTTCCTCTCTCTTATGCGGGAAACTACTTTTTGAGTTCGGCCTACGATCGCACATTGAACCCCTCTGGATATCGAGGAGGCAAGATGTATCCACTGGCCTACTACAAGTGTCCATCCAACGTCTTTTTTGCTACAGACGTAGGATCAAGGCTTTTATCGAATGGTGTCATCTTCGCGGGCTGGTATATCGCCCCTGGATACGATAACGACGCGGCAGGGCAAGGGAGATGGCCAAAAGGGAAGCGGCATGCGCTAGGGCGCAACTGGATTTTCTGCGACGGGCATGTGAAATGGTTCAAAGACCCTCCATTCCTCAATCCAGATGGCACTCCTAAAACGCAAGCCCAAATCATGTGGGAGTATCAGCATATGGGCATCTATACCTATCCAGAAGCTGAAAACCCTGACTACACCCGTTAAAAATAGCCAGCAAGCTCCGAAGTTGCTGCTTCAAAAGCTTCTTTGTTGGGGTGGAGGGGAGGGCATAGGTTCCTCCTCTCCACCATGCTTTCACTCTTAGGCGGCCGCTTTTTGCATGTTCGTGGAGGAGGAAGCGGTGGGGGAGGCGCCGGCAGGTTTGGCTTCTAAAACGCGAACGCTTATGAGGCGGTCTAAACGGATGTCCTCTTGGGCCGTCATGAGGTAGCCGCCGTATAAAGGGACAAAGGTGGCGTCGTAGATCAGCGAAATTGCTTTGTGCACATTGCCGAGCCTATCTTTCCATTCGAGTTCGCAGGTTTTGCCCACCAGCGCTTTTGCTTCCAAAATTCCCATCATTTTGCTGTAACCTCCTCAGGAGCCATCAGATGCAACCGGTTCCTCACCCTCAAGGGCATTCAGGTTATTGACACAGAGATTAACGGCAGATTGAAGCCCTTCATTTATCGGTGGAAATGCTAGTTTTTAGGAAACCTCCACTAGGCACTCTTAAGATTTCGAAAGGTTGCAGGAGAAACGCTTTCAAGAGGAGAAACTTCTCTGCACAAAAGGCAAACCCTACTGAAGGAGAGCGTTCTTAGCCGCATGATCATAGAAAACTTGCGATGTGAATATCTTTCAAACCCGTTAGGCATAGATGTATTGCAACCGCGCCTTAGTTGGGAGCTTCGCGAGGAACGACGCGGGGCACGCCAAACCGCCTATGCCATTCGCGTTGCTTCCTCCCGTGAGGCGCTTCTCGCCGGCGAGGCAGACCTGTGGGACAGCGGCAAGATCGATTCGGAGAGTACGTTTCACATTGTTTATGAGGGTAAGCCTCTGCGTTCCCTGCAACGCGCCTGGTGGAGTGTGCGCGTTTGGGATGATCGAGGGCAACCCTCGTCCTGGGCCGAGCCGGCCTGGTGGGAGATGGGGCTTTTGGAGCCTGACGACTGGAAAGCCGAGTGGATCGGTGCCTCTATTGTGGGTGGGCGTCGCGCTAGTATGCCCTGTCCTTATCTGCGCAAAGAGTTCTCCGTCGAGCGCTCTGTTCGGCAAGCGCGTCTTTACATCACCGCCCTTGGTCTCTACGAGGCCAGCATCAACGGGCAACCTGTGGGCGACGCCGCCCTCACTCCGGGCTGGACGGAGTACCACAAGCGCGTAGAGTATTTAGTCTACGATGTTACCGAGCAACTTCGCACCGGTGCCAACGCAATTGGAGTTATTCTTGGCGATGGATGGTTCTGTGGGCATATCGCTTGGTGGGGCCGACAAATTTATGGAGAGGCACCACGCCTTTTGGCACAGCTCGTCATTCATTATGAGAACGGCGAAACCCACTGTGTCCCCACCGATTCCACTTGGCAGTTTTCCACCGGCCCGTTGATCGAGGCCGACCTTATTATGGGAGAGACGTACAATGCACGCCTTGAGATGCCCGGCTGGGACAGCCCCGGATTCTCGGCAGAGGGCTGGAAACCGGTACAGGTATTTGCGCCGTGGCCGGCCCCCCTTTGCGCTCGCAAATGTCCTCCCGTGCGACGAAAAGAGGAGCTATCGCCCATCGAAGAGCCGCGGCTGGCCGCAAACTGGCCCGTTCCTCACTGGATATTCGACCTCGGGCAAAATATGGTGGGCCGTGTGCGCCTTAAGGTAAAGGGCGAGCCGGGCACTACCGTTCGACTACGCTACGGTGAAATGCTCAAACCCGACGGTACCCTCTATACGGAAAACTTACGAACCGCCAAACAGACCGATACCTATGTGCTACGTGGCGGTGAGGAGGAGATTTACGAGCCTCACTTCACCTTTCACGGCTTTCGCTATGTTGAGGTAACCGGCCTAACAGAGAAGCCGAGTAAAGACCTTATCACGGGCATCGTGCTGCACACCGATATGCCTCTAACGGGTACGTTCTCCTGCTCCGAACCCCTTCTAAACCAGCTCCAACACAACATTGTATGGGGGCATAAGGGCAACTCCGTAGACATTCCTACCGACTGCCCTCAACGCGATGAGCGATTAGGTTGGACGGGCGACGCTCAGGTGTTTGTGCGTACGGGTGCCTTTGTTCACGACATCGAAAGCTTCTTCGCTCGCTGGCTGCAAACGGTGGAGGACTCGCAAAATGAGGAAGGGGCCATTCCACCTGTTTGCCCAAATCCTTGTCCCACCATGGTGGGAACAGATGGTGGGCCGGCGTGGGCCGATGCCGGTATCATCTGCCCCTGGACCCTCTATCTTTGCTACGGCGATAAACGGATATTAGAAGACCGCTATGCAAGTATGACGCGTTTTATGGCCTACTTAGAGAAGACGGCCATCAACGGCATTCGCAGTCACCCTGAGTACAATGGCTTCCGTGGTTTTGGCGACTGGCTCTCTACAAACGCAGAGACTCCGTTAGACCTGATCGGCACCGCCTTCTACGCCTACGATGCCTTTCTCATGGCGGAGATCGCCCAGGTGCTGGGTAAGGAGGAGGATGAGAAGCGCTACCGTCGGCTGTACGAAGCCATTCGGGGCGCTTTCCAAAGGCGGTTTCTTACACCGGATGGGCTTTTGGTAAGCGGCACACAGACGGCCTGTGTTCTGGCTTTGGAGTTCAATCTCGTTCCTGAATCGGCGCGGGCTGCCATTGCAAAAACGCTCGTAAACGATATTCGTGCACGGGGCAATCACCTTTCTACCGGATTCGTCGGCACCCCTTATCTTCTCCATGTGCTTGCGCGAGAGGGCTATCTCGACGTGGCCTACACGTTGCTTCTCCAGCGAACCTGGCCTTCTTGGCTCTACCCGGTGACTAAAGGGGCGACCACGGTATGGGAACGTTGGGATAGTTGGACGGAGGAGAAAGGGTTTCAAGACCCGGCCATGAACTCTTTTAACCACTATGCCTACGGCGCCGTAGGGGCGTGGCTCTATCAGGTTGTTGCCGGTATAGACCTCGATCCGAAATCGCCCGGCTACCGTCACATTCGGTTGGCGCCGAAGCCGGGAGGTGGGCTTACCCATGCCGAAGCCTCGCTAAAGACGGTTTGTGGCCTCGTTCGCAGCGCCTGGCGTATTGAAGACGGGCGGTTTCTGTGGGAGGTAGAGGTTCCCACAAACACCACGGCTACGGCGATCCTCCCCCTCAAATCCGACACCGATGTGTTCGAGAGCGACAAACCCCTCTCGGAAAGTCCGGGGGTGAGGTTGCTGGAGGTGGCGTCGGATGGTGTCGTCCTCCAGCTGGATTCGGGACGCTATCGTTTTCTGGCGCCTTGGAGATAACCCAATGGGCCACGCGATCTTCAAGGGCGCGTCGGCTTTGAAAATTGTGCCCTTTTTGAGACAAGCTATTTTTAAGGAACATGTAAAAAATGCCCTATTGCGTTGGTGTCGCTTTTAAGCGCGTAGCAAAATCCTACTGGTTCGATACCAATGGCATCGAGCTTAGGGAGGGCGATCAGGTGATCGTCGAGACGTCGCGTGGGTTGGCGCTTGGCGTTGTGCGCATCGGCCCTCAAGAAGTAGCGGAAGAGGATTTACAGGCTCCGCTGCAGCGTGTTCTACGCCGCGCCGAGGCGGCCGACCTGCAGCGTGAGCGCGAGCTGCGTCAGAAGGCTCAGGCCGATTTGGCCCTATTTAAGGAGGGAATTCGCCGGCATGAGCTTCCCATGAAGGCGCTCTATGCGGAGTACACTTTCGATGGGGAGCAGCTTACCTTCTACTTCTCCTCAGAAACCCGAGTAGATTTTCGTGACCTGGTGCGTGACCTTGTGGCCCGTCTTAAGGTTCGTGTGATGCTCTATCAGGTGGGGGCACGCGATGAGACCAAGATGCTGGGGGGCATTGGCCCTTGTGGAAGAACGCTCTGTTGCGCCACGTTTCTAACCGAGTTCGCCTCCATCTCCATGAAGATGGCAAAAGATCAGAGCCTCTTCCTCAATCCGGTTAAGTTTTCCGGCATATGCGGTAAACTGATGTGCTGCTTGCGCTACGAACATGAGACCTATGTGGAGGCGCGCGAGCACTTGCCGCCCATCGGGCAACTGGTGATGTCGCCGCGCGGCCAAGGCAAAGTGGTAGAGCTGAACCTTTTAAAAGAGACGGCCATCGTGCAACTGCTGGAGAGCGGGGCCGAAATGGAGTTCCCTGCCACAGAGCTGCGTATAGAAAAAACGACTCGGTGCTCCGAATGCCGTGGCTGCCAGCTTGAGCGCATGCGGGAGGAGCTTGCCGAGGAGAGCCCATCCGAAGAGTAAGTTTGCCTGTTATAGGAGCAGCAGATGCCCATCTACGAGTTTCACTGCAAGGACTGTAATGAAAACTTTAAAGTGCTGCGCCGTGCCGATGCGTGCGAGGAGGTGCTATGCAAACATTGCGGCTCTAAGCGAACCGTTCGCCTGATTTCGGTAACGGCTCCGACCGCAACGAATGAGAATGGCGGTCTTTCGACGTTTGCCGGCGGCGGTGGTTGAAGCCTCAACCCGGCCGCGTGCGGCTGTCGAGATCGCTAATGGCAACAGAAAACATTTGTAGGGAAAGAGATGTCCGAGAACCAACCTAAAGAACAACAGAGCGCGTTCGTGGCCGTTTATGAGGCCGCGAACGTAGAGGAGGCCTTGGCTCTTCGCGCCACGTTGGAAGCGGAAGGCTTTGCCGTGCTGCTTCCTTCCGATGGCGTGAACCCCGTGCTCGGCGCGCTTCATGCCTCCGTAGCCGACCTGGTGCCCCTCGCGCTTTACGTGCCTGCCGAGCAAGCCGCAGAGGCACGCGCCCGAATCGCCTCCCTGACCTCAGGAGAGGACTCTGCAACGGAGGAGGAACAGAGCTAGAAACACGATGGCGGTTTCTGCAAAAACGACTTACTACGTTACCACGCCCATCTACTATGTGAACGGTCAACCCCATATCGGCACGGCGTTAACGACGGTGGCTTGCGATGCCATTGCGCGCTATCGGCGACTGTGTGGTCAGGCGGCCTTCCTTCTAACGGGAACCGATGAGAACGGCACCAAAATTCAAGAGGCCGCCGAAAAGGCCAACACCGATACCATGCTCTTCGTGGATCGGCTTTCGGCTGCCTTTCAAAAGAGCTGGCAGGAGTTGCATATTGCAGCCGATGGTTTTATTCGCACCACCGAACCTCGCCATCGCCGCGCCGTGCAGGAGTTCTTTCGACGCCTGCGCGATAGAGGCTATGTCTACAAAGATATTTATGAAGGTTGGTACAGCGTTAGCGATGAGACCTTCTATCGTGATAGCGATGTGGAAAACGGCGTGGCCAAAGAGACGGGGAAACCGGTTATAAGGGTAAAGGAGGAGAACTACTTTTTTCGTCTCTCTGCTTTTGCCGATAAACTCCTCGAACACATCCACGCCCACCCCGAATTCTTGCTGCCAGACTTTCGCCGAAACGAGGTGATCCGTTTCATCGAAGAGGGGCTACGCGACATCTGCATTACGCGCGCCAACCGAGGTTGGGGCATTCCCTTCCCGGAGGATGAGAGCAAGGTCATCTATGTTTGGTTCGACGCCCTCATCAGCTATCTCTCCGGCATCGGTTGGCCGGATGACCCCGCCTGGCAGACCCGTTGGCCAGCGGACCTACACTTCATGGGCAAAGAGATTTTTGTGCGCTTTCACGCCACCCTTTGGCCGGCCATGCTCATGGCCGTAGGCCTGCCGCTGCCCAAACAGGTCTATGCGCACGGCTTCTGGACTATTCCGGGGCTGAAGCCTGGGGAAAAGGCGGGAAAATCCACCGGAGGGTTGCCGCATCCCACATCGTTCAGCCGCTTTTTGGCGGAGCGCGCCGGCATAGATTTTGACCTTGCTGCCGACGCACAGCGCTACCTTCTGTGTCGTGAGATGAACTTCGGGCTTGACACCGAGTTCAGTGTGGAGAGCTTTTTGCGACGCTTTAACACCGATCTCGCCAACGATCTGGGCAACCTGCTAAACCGCACCTTAAATATGGTGAACCGCTATACCGGTGGCTTCATGGAGAACGTGCAGCTTGACTCGGAGATCGGTGCGCTTGCCGCAACAGTGTATGAAGAGTATCAGAAGGCGATGGCCGAGTTTCGCCTTAATGGGGCCCTCGAAGCCGTGTTTCGGCTGGTAGGGCGCATGAACAAATATTTGGATGAAAAAGCGCCTTGGTCGCTGGCAAAGGCTGCCGAGTCGGGCGATGCAGCTGCTGCTGCTCAGTTGCGCACGGTGCTTGGCACCAGCCTAGAAGCCACGCGTTTGAGTGCGCTGCTGCTCTCTCCGTTTATGCCCGTTGCATCGGAGCGGCTGCTGGCGCAAATGGGTCTTTCTCCGGCGTCTACTGCCGGCCCTCAAGCTCTGAAGTGGGGGGCTGCAGGCAGCACCTGGCAGGTTAAGGCGCCCCAACCGCTCTTTCCGCGCATTCAGAACCTTAATCTCTCAGAAAAGGATATCGCAACGCTCATGACACCTCCTGAAGATGCCGAAACACAAGCGCGTCCGTCGGGGACGCCCGTGCCTCCTGAAGAGATCGCCACAAGTGCCCCGAACATCTCTATTGAAGAGTTTCAGCGTGTGCAGCTGGTGGTGGGCGAGGTGCTTGCTGCCGAGCCGGTGCCCAACACCACCAAACTGCTCCGCCTTACCGTCCAGCTCTCTGAGGAGGACGTGCGCACCATTCTGGCCGGCATCGCCGAGTTTTATAAACCGGAGGAGCTTGTGGGGCGCCAGGTGGTGATTGTGGCGAACCTCCAGCCGCGACGCATGCGCGGCATCGAGTCGCAGGGCATGCTGCTGGCTGCGGATGTGGATGGGCGGGCGGTGCTGCTTCAACCCGATCGGCCCGTTCCTAACGGCACGCGCGTGCGCTGAAGGTTAAGAGGGTAGCGCCAAATGCCCCTCAAGCGGTTACCGTTTAGCGGCTCATCCTTTGCCTTCTGGTGGGTCATGCGCAAGGACTTGCGCATTCTTTTTCGCGACCGCACGGCCATGGTCTTTATTTTTGGGCTGCCTCTCATCTTTGCATTGATCTTTGGGCTTGTTTACTCTAAAGCCGGCAGGCAAGGTGGAGCGGGCATTTCCTTGCGGCTTTTGGTGGTGAATAACGATGAGGGAACTAGCTCTAAAGTTTTTCTCACCGCATTGCAGCAGATGGGGATGCATGTGGTTCCAACCCAAAGCATCGGGCATCTCAGAGAGGCTGTGCTTACCGGCAAGTATCCGGCCGGGCTTGTTATCCCCTCCTCCTTCACGGCGCTGCTGCAGGGGTGGGCCGATCGTGCCGTTATGGGGCAAGATGCACCCTCCGTGCCGCTGCTCGTCTACATCGATCCGGCTCAAACCCAATTCGAGCCGCTGACAAAGGCCTCTATGGAGAGCGCCGTTCAACGTGCTTTGGCGCCTCTTATTCGGAATGCGGTTCTGCAGAAGGTCCCACCCCTCTACCGCAGCTTTGCCCAAAGGATGTTGGGGCGGCAAAGTCAGCAGTCTCCGGTGGCTTTATTGGTGCACGACAAAGCGCTTATTAAGGGGGCTGCGGCGCCAAGTCCAGGCGATCAGGTGATGCCTGGGCTGATTATCTACTTCATCTTCTTTATGGCCAACAGTGTGGCCGTAACGCTTATTCAAGAGCGTCAGGAGGGCACTTTGCGTCGCATGCGCTGCGCCCCTATCTCTCCCGGCCAAATTCTTGTGGGCAAAATGTTCGCGCGGGTTGTGATAGGGGCTATTCAGGTCGCAATGTTGATGGAGCTTGGAAGGGCCTTCTTGCACTTCTCCGTCGGCACGGCGTTTTTCGGTCAGGTGTTGATCATCGCCCTGTGTCTATTTGCTGCCGTAGGGCTTGGCCTGCTGATTGCGGCCGTTGGACGCACGCAGGAGCAGATACAGGGGCTTACCACGCTCGCTCTATTGCTCATGGGGTTTCTCTCCGGCTGTCTTATCCCTAGGGAGCTGTTGCCTCGTCTTGTGCAACAGCTCAGCTACATTACCCCTCATGCTTGGGCCTTAGATGCCTATAACGATCTTCTCTTGCGCCATCTTCCGTTCTCCGAGGCGGCCATGCCCATGTTCATCCTCACCGGGTTTGGTGTCATCTTTTTTGTGCTCGCCCTAATGCGCTTTCAGTATGATTAGGCGTTCTTTTTGAGGCATTTTGATCAGAAAAGCTCGTTCCTTATCAGACTGATGTTAAAGAGAGTATGTCGAGATGTTTAGAGCGGAAACTGGTTGCGCTGCCTGGCAGGGGTGTTGTTGCGGCGAATTCCTATTTCAGAGACTGGCTTGTGAAGGGCCTCTCGATTTTCTTTGGAGTTCTATCTCGAATGGAACGGAGACAAGGAGATGCAAAAGCGAGATAAGAGATTAATTTAAGCCGTATATTCCCTTCCGCGCCAGCGAATGGGTTCGCGACGCATATGCCGCCACCAGGAGGCCCACTGCACCGCAATCAGCAGCAGAATGGAAAGCGGGTGTAACCAAACAGCTTTTCTATGGCCGAACCGAGTTGCTTGCATCCAACGAAGAGAGAGAATAAGCCCCACCTGAAGACAAACAAGCCAACCCCAGAAGGGGAAGAGATGTTTCGTGATCGCCTGGGCGACCGCATCCAGGAGAAAGAGGAAGGGCAGCAAGAAGAGACCGAGTTGCAGACCCGTCATGATGAGCAAAGCAGGAAAGCTGCCTAAGCCCTCGTAGGCGTTGCGGGTGAACCCCCTCCATAGAGCGCGGCCGCCTTCGTACATGCGACATGAAATAAGATGGCTGGCATCGCAGAGGCGAACGGCATATCCGGCCGCTTTCACACGCCGCGCCAGCTGCAACCCATCGTGAAACGAGTGGGGAATGGCAGCGTGTCCACCACAAGCGCGGTAGGCCTCTGCCGAAAACAACTCCACCTGTCCACAAGCGGCAGCAAATTGGGGACGTGGGTTCTCCCAAACCGAACGAAGAGGCAGAAAAGTGAGCACAAGAAAATGGATCATGGGCACTGCCACCAGCTCCCAAAAAGAGCCGGCCTCTTGGCGAGGAAAGGTTGAGACCATGCCGGCCTGATGCTGCTGCGCATAGGCGAGCAGAGAACCAACGAATTCCGGCGCCGTGCGGGTATCGGCGTCAAGGAAGAGCAGCCACTCTGTCCCCTTTGCCAAAGCGTGTTCCGAAAGCTGATGACAAGCCCATACTTTGCCGGCCCAACCGCCGGGCAGAGGCCTTCCGGTAAGCAGTTTTACGCGGGTGTCGCGTTGGGCATAGGCGCCCACGATGGCGGCCGTATCGTCCTCCGAGCCGTCGTCGAGCACACAAAGCGTGAAATGCGGCCAGCATTGGGCGAGCAGGCCATCAAGACACGCTGCTATCTGTTCGGCTTCATTGCGGGCAGGCAGCAGGATGTAGAGAGCGGTAGGACTAGGTAGGGAGTGAGCAGGAGGCCTTGCATAATCCCTCAAGTTGCGTCGGCTTAGCCCCCAGAATGCAAGCAACAACAGGGCTACCAGAGTCTGGTAGGAAAGAGATAACATCGTTTACTACTCTTCAAAATAAATCCTCTGTATTGTCTGAAACGTCTACTTCGTTGTTTCTCTCTCCAGAGGCCCATTCAGGGAAACACCACGCATCGGGCAAAATGGGGTCGGAGCGGCCTTCCATTTCCGCCTCAGCGATAAGGCGCAGTAGTTTCTCAGCCTGTTCATTGTAGAAAGCGTACGTCTGCAGGTCGAGAATCTGGTGGCAAAGTGAGGCCGTACGGGCGTAGTTAGCCCGTGCGGCGAAGACACCCGCCTGGATGATCAGGGCATCGGCATAGTCGTCCGGATCCAAATTAAGCAGGATAGAGTGTTCTGCGAGGCGGCGAGCGCGATCGAAATCCCCCTGCAGAAGCGCTTTGAGGGCCAGCGCACGCAAAACAAAGGAGCGATAGAAACCTTCGATCAGGGACAGTTTCTTGCCTATCTCTCGCTCGTAAGCCTGAGCGACGTCAAAACGGCGACGACAAGCCCAACAACGAAGTATTTGCGCTTTCGCGTGTAGAATGGCCTGTTCAGGCCGAGGGACGTCCATGCGCAGCCTATCCCGCGCTTCCTGAGCGAGTTCCATAGATTGCTTTAGATCGTGTTGGAAGTAACGGCACAGACTTTTCATCATAAGGGCATGACGATAGACCGATTCCAGGCCGCCGATGAGGAGCGATGCTAAGGGATCTCGCCCGAGCACGATGATCTTATCCAAGAGTTCTTCCGCTTTGGCAAAGTTACCTACCGCAAAGTAGACTTGCGAAGCCACTGCCAGCATGGTTAGCTCTCCGTGCGTGTTCTGACGCGCCTTCATCTCTTGTTCAACGAGGGAGACCGCTTCCTCATGCCGGCGCTCGTAGAGCAGTTGCATGATCTTCACCGCCGGCGCTTCGGAGATAAAAGGTGGCTTCGGGTTTGCGCGTTCGTAGTAAGCATAGGACTCGTCTACATAAGGCGCGGCACAGTCGAACATATAGAGATAGTGGTAGATTTTTGCAATCATTAAGGCCGCCTCTGCCCTCAGTTTTGTGGAGAAGGAGCTAACGGCGTAAAACCGGCGCGCCAGATTTAAGGCTTTCTGAAACTGCCTAGTGTAAAATTGCTTATAGGCGAGACGGCGCAAAAGAAACGGCAGACTCACCATCGCCATAACCGCTGCGAGCAGTAACTGTAGAAGGAGAAGCCCCATGGCGTTTATCTCTTTCCTTTGGCTCCGTTGGACGAGGCCAAATGATTCTTATAGAAATCGAGGATGGTGGCGATGGTGTCGTCTTCGTTAAGCAAGGCGGTTCCGTGCTCAGAGCCGGGAAGCACCTTCAGCAGATGGTTGTTGCCGGGCAGTAGTTCGCCGATCTGTTGCGGCCCGTTGTCGGCGATGGAATCGCCCTGATCGTGCAGAATGAGGGTGGGGGTGTTGCAGCGCCGGGCCGGCGTAAGGGCATCTAGCCCATGGTAGTTGGCGCCAGGCGAGAGCAGAACCAGAGCTTTTACCTGCTGAGGATGGGAGGCGGCATAGATGAGGGCGTTATTGGCACCGTAGGAGGCGCCGGCCAACCCAATGGGGCCTTTTCCCCGCAGAAAGGCAATAGCGGCGGCGATGTCGCCAGAGGTATCCCAAGGGGCATCCGCACCGGTCGGCCCCGGCCCTTGTGTGGAGCGCCCGGCCCCACGTTGATCGATGGCCAAAGCCACATAACCCGCTTTTTGAAGGGCTTTGGAGAGCGGCTCCCAGTCGGAAGCCTGCCCTCCGCGTTGGTGCAGCAGAATAACGGCCCCCTGCGAAGGCCCTTTGGGGAGGTAGAGATCGCCCACGATCGTCCAGCCATCCCTTGTGTGAAAAGAGACGGTTCGTACGGAACCGGCTGTCGGTGCCGAGGCAATGGGCGCTTTAGGAGCGCTGCCGGAGTGGGCCGAGCAACCGCCGGTTGCTCCCAAGAGCAACAGAGCTAGTACGAGAAAGGGTTGAAAGCGGCACCGCATCGTCTCCTCCTCAAGAGCTTAGCTACGATTTTTTTGACCCAGCACCCGGCCAATGCGCTCCACGGCCTCTCTTAGGCGCTCTCCTTCGCGATCTCCGAGCACGGTAAGCGACATACGCACGTAGCCCTCGCCATGCTGCCCATAGCCGGTTCCTGGGATAACGTTCACACTGGCTTCCTGAAGAAGGAAGCGCGCAAACTCCGCGCTGGTGAACCCTTCCGGCACACGCGCCCACACGTAGATGGTGGCCTCCGGCTTACGGACGCGCCAGCCCAGGGCATTCAGTCCATCGCAAAGGATGTCGCGTCGCTTTTTATAGAGGTTCAGCGTGGGGGTGTTGTCTACATGCAGCAGGGCGTGTGCTGCGGCCAACGAGATGGCCGGAAACTGCTTGCTATCGAGGTTCGACTTCAACTTGTTCAGTAGGCCGACAGCATCGGGGTTCCCCACCGCAAAGCCGATGCGCCAGCCCGTCATGTTATACATTTTGGAAAGGGAGTGTAGCTCGATGGCCACCTCTTTGGCACCTTCCACCTGCAGTACGGAAGGGGGAGGCGATTCGTAGTAAACATCTACATAGGCCGCATCGTTTACCAGCAGCAGCTCATACTGTTTAGCAAAGTCCACGGCCTTACGGAAAAATTCGAGCGAAGCCACCGCCGATGTGGGGTTATTGGGGTAGTTAAGCCAAAGAATCTTGGCGCGTTTTGCCACATCGGAAGGAATGGCCTCTAAATCCGGCAAAAAGTGGTTCTCTTCTAACAAGGGGAGCGCATAGGCCTCGGCACCGGCCAAAAGGGTGTTGACACGCGGCACCGGATAGGCTGGGTCGGGACAAAGCGCGAGATCACCGGGGTCGAGATAGGCCCAAGCCAAATGCGCGAGGCCTTCCTTACTTCCTATCAGCAGAAGGGCCTCCTTGTCGGGGTCAATCTCCACTCCGAAACGGCGGTGCATCCAGGTGGCCACGGCCTGCAGGAAAGGAGTCCATCCCGCGGGAGTTTCGTCGTAGCGATGGGTAGTAGGGTCGTGTGCGGCCTGTTTGAGGGCTTCGATGATCGGCACCGGCGTGGGCTGATCGGGGTCGCCAATGCCGAGGTCAATGAGGTCGCGCCCTTCCGCGAGGGCTTTTCGTTTTAGGGCCGCGATCTCCCCAAAAAGGTAGGGTGGTATCTTCTCCAAGCGTCGAGCGGGAGCTATCACGCAAACTATCTCCTTAGATATTGATTCCCTTTTAGTCTACCCGAATGCCGCCGGAGAAACGAAAAGCTCCCCAGAGGGCGCGGTACCTCGCATTTTTCTGCTCCCTTCGCGTATACTCTCTTTGAGGAGCATGGTGATAAGTACTTTGAAGAGTTCAAGACGATGAGCGCGCGAAAACGCTGGGCGGCATGTATGGAGTCGGCACGTCGCGGCGCCCGCACGTTAGTGATGGGCGTGCTGAACGTAACCCCCGACTCGTTTTCGGACGGTGGGCGCTACTTTGCCCCAGAGAAGGCGGTGGAGCACGCTATTGAGATGGCCAATGCGGGGGCCGACATCCTCGACATCGGGGGCGAATCCACACGGCCTGCTACCTTCACTTCCAACCGCCCTCTGCCCGCCGAAGAGGAGTTACGACGCATCCTCCCCGTTGTCGAGGCTCTGCGTGTGCAGCTGCCGGATATGCCCATTTCGGTAGACACCTACAAGGCGGAGGTGGCTCAAGCGGCTTTGGAGCGAGGCGTCGTTTTGATCAACGACATCAGTGCGCTGCGCGCCGATGCACAGATGGCCTCGGTGGCACAACGGTTCGACGCTTGGGTATGCCTTATGCACATGCCAGGGCTACCTACAGCCCTTCCGTCTGCGCCCCATTATGAGGATGTGGTGCGCGAAGTGGTTGAGCACCTGCGTGAACGGGTGAAAAGCGCGGAAGCGGCAGGGATCGCCCCTAACAGAATCCTCATTGACCCCGGCATCGGGTTCGGTAAAACACCCGCTCAAAACCTGGAGCTACTGCGTCGTTTGCCGGAACTGCTGCAGCTAGGCTACCCTCTGCTGGTGGGCACCTCCCGGAAGTCGTTTATCGGAAAGGTGCTTGGAGGTCTACCGCCAGAAGAACGCCTGGAGGGGACGGCGGCCACGGTGGCATTGGCCATTGCCGGTGGGGCGCATGTGGTGCGTGTGCACGATGTGAAGGCGATGGTGCGTGTGGTGCGCATGACCGATGCCATCGTTCGGGGGTGGCCGGGATGAGCGGTTCAGGTCCCTATGCAGTAACACATCTCAAGGCCGATACAGGGGGCCCCAGGAAATCGCAAGATTTTCTGGGGCAGGGCGCCCTTCCCCTCAAGGCCGACGCCCTTCCCCTCAAGGCCGACGCCCTTCCCCTCAATGAGGAGCCACGCCTGCCCAAAGCGCGCCTTGTAGAGGTTTTCTCTTCGGTGCAGGGGGAAGGCGTTTTGGTGGGCTATCGGCAAGTATTTGTCCGCACGTACGGATGCAACCTGCGCTGCACCTATTGCGACAGCCCGGAGACGCTGAAAGAAAGCCCTCTGCCAACGATTTGCCGCATTGAGTGGCCGGCAGGCACAGGACGTTTTGAAAAGCTTCCCAATCCTGTTGGGGCGGAACAACTTACCCAGGTAGTGGAACGTTTTCTTCAGAGGCCCCATCATTCTGTGGCCATCACCGGAGGGGAACCACTTTTACAGGCGCGTTTCCTGGAAGCCTGGCTACCGACTGTGAGGGCGCTAGGCCTGAGAACCTTTTTAGAAACAAACGGCCTGCTGCCGGAGCACCTTCAGCGCATAGTGGCTCTATTAGACTATGTATCTATGGACATCAAAACCCCCTCGGCCACCGGTCTCGAGCCGGAGAAGACGTGGCCGACGCACCGCCGATTTTTGGAGGTGGCGCGTTGCACCAACGTCTACACCAAACTGGTTGTCACACCGCGCACCACAGACGATGAGCTAAACCGCGCCATAGACCTTATTGAATCGGTGGATGCCTCCATTCCGCTTATCCTGCAGCCGGTTACGCCCTGCGGGTATGAGCCGGTGGGCGTCTCCCCGTCGCGTCTGCTAGAGCTACAATCTCGTGCGGCCATGCGTCTCAGCGAGGTGCGCGTTATTCCTCAAACGCACAAGCTCGTGTCACTCCTCTAGCAGGTGGGGTGGGGTGTCGCGCAGGGTGCGACCTGTGTCTTCTGCATGGGTGTCGTTAATGAAGACACCTGCCCCTGCCTCCGAACCGGCTAAATATTTTAGTTTGTCCGGCGTACGGTAGGGCGGGTAGAACTCGATGTGGAACCGATAGTAGTTATATGTGCCCCCGTCGGTTGGACGTTGATGCATCACCATGATGTAGGGGAGTGAGGGCTTCGACGGCCAAAGGTTATTGTATTTCTCCATCACCACCTTAAGAATACGCGCAAGATCGGCACGCTTAGAGCCATCGAGATCGGTAATGGCTGTATGGGATGAACGTGCCACCACATGCACCTCATAAGGGTAACGCGCATAGAAGGGCACAAAAGCTACAAAGGAGCGATTTGTGGCCACGATGCGCCTTCCATCTTCTAGCTCGGCTTGAAGAATGTCGTCGTAAAGGTTTCTGCCGGTGCGTTCAAAATGCTTTTTGGCGGCGTTCAACTCCCGCTGTGGGATGGGGGGGATGAAAGGATAGGCATAGATTTGGCCGTGTGGATGGGAGAGAGTGACCCCGATTTCGCGCCCTTTATTCTCAAAAATGAACACATACTGCACGAACTCGCGTGCGCCAAGCGCGGCAAAACGATCGGCCCAAACCCAAATAAGCTCTTCTACTTTGGTTACCGAGAGTTGAGCCAGCTCTTTATCGGCATGGGGGGTGTAGCAGACGACTTCGCAGATTCCCTCTGCCGGCCTCACCGGTTCAAGTGGCGTTGAGGGCACGGAGGGCTCGGGGGGTGTTCGGCGAAAAGAGGGAAACTTATTTTCAAAAACTACGATCTCGTAGGTCGGCGCCGGTATCTCGGTGGGAAAGCCTCCGGGTTTGGTAGGGGCGAGCGGGTTGTAGTCGGGGGGCGGAAAGAAGGTGCGGTCTTGACGATGGGTGGCCGTTACAACCCACTCCTCCAAAGTAGGGTTCCAGCGCAGTTCAGACACGGGCTTTGCGCTCCTCCTCTGTTTCCGGTTCGATAGACTCCTCTGTCTCTTTCAAAGCCTCGAAGGCCTCCGTCTCTTCCGGTGTGGCCGTGTCGGGAAAGTGGTAGTAGATCAGGTATCTTCCGTCCTCTTTTAAGGTTATTTTCTTCTGCATTCGCATAGGTTACTCCAACAAAAATAGGGTGTACTCAAATTCTACCCCGTCTCGGGAAGGAAGGTGGGGAAAACAAGACCCTTAGGCTCTTGCCACGGCCCGCGTACTTGGGCAAAGTGCAGTTCACAGTTGCGTGCGCCCCAACCGTACAGCGTGTGAACCAGCGCATCGGCCTGGGAGGGAACGAGCACCACGGGGCTGCGCCCTCGATGTTGGTTCAGCTCCTCTGCAATGAGCGCCGCAGCCTGCTCCTGTGTACGTGCCACCCCCGGCCCCAACATATTGCTTGCCGGGGCCGCAACGGACGTTATGAACCCTTCAATGGTGCCCTGTTCGGTCTCTAACACGGAAACGTGCCAGAAACCGTCGGTATTTTCCACAAAGTAGCGATAGTCCTTCTCGCGGCGGATACCGGCGATCTCGCGTTCTAGGTCGGCAATGGCGTTGACATCCTCAAGGGTAGCGGGGCGTATGCGATGGCCTTTTGGCAACGTATAGGCGATGCCTTCGGGCGGCACGGTGATCAGCATGTCCTGATAGATCGTTCGGGGAACGAAGCCGGCACGGTTATAGAGGGAGAAGGAATCGAGGTTGATGGCGCTGGAGACCAGGCGCAGTGGTTTATTGGCCTCTTCGGCAATGGTTATAATCGCCTGTAAAAGCTGCCTTGCCACTCCTTGGTGAAAATAGTTAGGATGGGCGTTCATGATGCCTAAAGAGACATGGGTCTCTCTTGGGTGGTAGAAACAGGAGCCGGCGATGCGCCCGGTGGCATGACTTACAGCGACAAGGCAACATCCGGGATCGAGGGCCTCGTAGATTTGGCAAAAGGCTTGTGTGCTCTCCGGCGGTCCTGTGAAGATGGGTGGACGCCCGTGCGTTTGGTACCAAAAGTTCGTAGAGACGTAGATTAGCTCGGCAACCTCACTCCACTCTTCTCGACGCATGGGTCTTAAGGTGAACTCGGACATAGGCGCTCCTCACAGAAGATTTACCCAAGGGCTTGCTCTAGATCGGCGATTAGGTCTTCCACATTCTCCAGGCCGACCGAAAGGCGCACAAGGCCGTCGCCGATGCCTCGCGCTCGACGCTCTTCCGCAGGCAGGGCGGCGTGCGACATCTTGGCCGGGTAGCTAATGATGCTCTCAACACCGCCAAGGCTACCGGCCAGAGCGAAAAGCGTGGTGCTTTTTAGCAGCTTTTCGGCGTCGGCCACCTCCAACTCGACCGATACCACGCCGCCCCCCATACCACGCATCTGTTTCTGCACCAGAGGGCGCTGATTGGGGTCTGTTAGCCCGGGGTAGTAGACGGTGCGGACTCGCGGATGTCCCATAAGAAATTGGGCTATGCGCAGGGCATTTTCGCAGTGGGTTCGCATGCGTACGGCCAGCGTGCGAATGCCGCGCAGGGTTAGCCAGCAGTCAAAAGGGGAGGCCACAGCTCCGGTAACTTTCTGGATTTCCCATAAACGGGCGCGCAAGGCGGGGTCGCGCAGAACGAGCGCCCCACCCAGCGTGTCGGAATGACCTCCGAGGTACTTGGTGGAGGAGTGCATCACGATGTCGGCTCCGAGAGCAAGCGGGTTTTGGAGATAAGGGGTGGCGAAGGTGTTATCTACGGCGACGAGGGCGCCCACGTCGTGTGCGGCCTGCACCACGGCAGCGATATCGGTGAGTTGGAGAAGGGGGTTGGCAGGGGTTTCTAGCCAGACCATACAGGTGCCTGGAGTGATGGCCTCGATGAATAGCTCCGTATTCGAGGCATCGGCGTACTCTACAATAACGCCGTTGGGGCGCAAAATGGTCTCGGCAAGGTGCGTTGTTCCTCCATACACGTCACGTGCCAGCAGAAGCCGGTCGTTGGGGCGCAACAGACGAAAGGCGGCATCTATGGCGGCCATGCCGGAACTAAAGCAGAGAGCAGGGCATTCGGCCGGGGCCTCTTCGAGAGAGGCCAAACAGACCTCCAAAGCATGACGAGTGGGGTTGCCATAACGGATATACTCATAGCCGGCTCGGCTTACGCCTGGCTCCTCGAAAGCATAGATCGTCGTGGGGTAGATGGGGGGAATAACCGCACCTGTCGTCTCTTCCGGCTCTTGCCCCACATGAATAGCACGAGTGGCAAACTCCATCCAAAACAGCTCCTCAAATTTTGTCTACAAGTTTACCTGTTTTTGAGCGGCTTGCAAGTTAAGGCATCTTCGTGTCCGCTCGTAGGGAGCAACTCTATTCGGACAAGGCACTTTGGTGCTGTCGTAAACGACCGCGCGCCTAAAGGCGAAGGTCTCTCGCTTCGCTTCGAGGCGACAGCGTCGAGATGACACGACTATCGCCGAGAGAGCACCAGCCCGATCCCATCTGCCGGCCCAGCGAAGCCACAGGACACACAGAAAAAACGTTTGTAGGCTTTGACGACCTTAGCGATGGCGCGGATGGTCATCGGTGCTGGGAAGCGAAAGCGCTTCCTCACGTTGCGGTAGACGCGCTTCTGGAGCGCGATTTTGTTGCGCACCGATGGTCGAAGGCAACCTCTACAATCGCGTTGCAGGTTTTATGGCACGTTTTCACGGCGATGTCTTCGGGTGCGCGGCAATCAAGGCTGATGGAGATAAGCCGTTTTAACTGGTAGGAGTGGCCGCGAGATCGCTTGCGATGGAGGTGACCTCGGCAAAGCTTGTTTTAAGCTGGCCGTAAAGCGCTCGATAGAGAGGGTAGTAGCGATTGTAGATGGCCTGGTTCTGTGGGTTCACTTGGGTGCGATGCGTCACCTGAATAACGCTCCGACAGGCGGCCTCAACAGAGGGATAGATTCCCGTTCCTACTCCGGCCAACAGAGCCACGCCCAGAGCCGGGCCTTCATCCACATTGATGGTGACGTGGTCTTGACCAATGATGTCGGCCTGAATTTGGCGCCAAAGAGGGCTGCGCGCACCCCCGCCCGAAGCACGCACCTGCCGGATGGGCACCTGCATCTCCCGCAAAATCTCGAAAGAGTCGCGCAATCCGTAGGCCACACCCTCAAGAACGGCACGTGCCATATAGGCACGATGACAACGTCGTGTGATGCCGAAGAACACGCCACGGGCGTTCGGATCGGGGTAGGGCGTGCGCTCGCCGGTGAGGTAAGGCAAAAACAGCAGACCTTCGCACCCGGCAGGCGCCCTTTCGGCCTCTGCACAGATGATCTCGTAAGGATCGCGCCCTAGCGCTTGTGCCACCGCCCGCTCCGGCTCGCAGAAGGTGTCGCGATACCATTGCAGCGAGCCACCTGCCGAAAGCATAACGCCCATGAGATGCCACTTTCCGGGCACCGCGTGGCAGAAGGTGTGCAGCCGCAACTGGGGGTCTACGGCAGGTGCATCGCTATGGGCGAAAACAACCCCTGAGGTACCCACAGTAGACGACACAATGCCGGTCTCCACAACGCCGTTGCCCACGGCACCGGCTGCCTGATCGCCACCGCCTCCTACAACCGGTGTTCCCTCCGCAAGTCCGGTTGCGAGGGCGGCTTCCGCTGTGATACGCCCTGTTATTTCCGGCGATTCGTACACTTTAGGCATCCATTCCCGCGGGATGGCGATGGCATCGAGCAGCTCATCGGCCCAGGCGCGCTTACGTACGTTGAAAAGCGCCGTTCCACTGGCGTCGGAGACCTCCGTAGCGTACTCACCGGTAAGGCGAAACCGCACATAATCCTTAGGCAGCAGCACCTTGCGCACCTTTGCATAGTGGTGGGGTTCGTGCTGACGGAGCCAGATGATCTTGCCGGCGGTAAAGCCGGTGAGCACCGGATTCGATATAAGCTCTATCACCTTCTCGCGTCCCACCGTCTGCATAATCCAGTCGCACTCCGCTTGGGTGCGCTGGTCGTTCCAGAGAATGGCGGGCCGAATGACGGCATCGTTCTCATCGAGAAAAACGGAGCCATGCATCTGCCCCGAAAGTCCGATGCCTTTTATCTCTTTGGCATCTACTTTGGAATCGTGCAACACACGTCGCAGCGTGGCGCAGGTCGCTTCCCACCAATCATGCGGGTTCTGCTCGCTCCAAAGCGGGTGGGGGGTGAAGAGCGGGTATTCGTAGGTGGCGCGCGCTTTTACCTGCCCGCTCTCATCTATCAAGATAGTTTTTGTGCCGCTCGTTCCTATATCTATTCCGATTAAGAAGGCCATAAAAATAGCTCCTGAAAAGAGGTGGGGATGCTGCCGCGGGGGAACGTCGGCAGCATTGCTTAAGATGTTACCTCAACGAGGCACACACTTGGAGCGATCCACCATCAATTTAATGGCCACCGTGGAGGGAGGTTACAATAAGCCAGGCGTTAAGCACGACGATGAGCACGGCCAGGAGCACGCCCACTATCTGCACGATACGCCCGTTGACAAGCGGCCCCATGCGTCGGCGGTCACCCGTTATCTGAATCAGAGGAATGACGGCCAAGGGCAGCTGCATGGAAAGCACGACTTGGCTAAAAAGCATCAGCTGGTCTATCCCGCGCGCTCCATAGAGGATAACCGCCGTTGCCGCGGGCACAATGGCCAGACCACGAGAGATAAGTCGTCGCAGCCAGGGGGCAATACGGATGTGCAGGAAGCCCTCTAGAATGATCTGGCCGGCCAACGTTCCTGTGAGCGTGGAGTTCTGACCCGATGCCAGCAGGCCTATAGCGAAGAGAGGGGTGGCCAGGGAAACACCGAGCAGTGGGGTAAGCATACGATAGGCATCTTGTATGCCGGTGATCTCGTGATGGCCGGTGCGATAGAAGGTGGCTGCGGCGAGGATGAGGATGGCGGCATTGACGAAGAGGGCCAACATAAGCGCAACAAACGAGTCGGTTTGGGCCATGCGCACGGCATCTTTCTTATCCTCCCAGCTCTCGCCGAAATCGCGTGTCTGCACCACGGAGGAGTGGAGATAGAGATTGTGTGGCATAACGGTGGCGCCCAAGATGCCGAGCGCGATGTAGAGCATGCCGGCGTTTTGCACGATGTCCCTATGGGGCACAAAGCCGGCTATCACCGCATGGAAAGAGGGATGCGCGTAGAACAGCTCGATGCAGAAGACCGCCATGATGGTGGCGATGAGCGTAATGACGATGCCCTCTATCCAGCGGAAGCCCTTGTGCTGAAGGGCCAGCAGCAGAAGAACATCGAGACCGGTTAGGATGACGCCGGCGGCCAAGGGAATATGGAACAAGAGGTTAAGCGCAATGGCAGCGCCGATGACCTCGGCAATGTCGCAGGCCACAATACCGATCTCGGCAGAGAGCCAGAGGAAGATGACGACGGGTTTTTTATAGATATCGCGACAGGCCTGTGCCAGATCGCGCCCTGTGGCGATGCCCAGCTTGGCCGAGAGCGCCTGAAGGAATACGGCCATAAGGCTGGAGATGAGCACGACACTTAGCAGCCGATAGGCAAAGGCTGCCCCACCGCCGATGTCGGTAGCCCAGTTGCCGGGGTCCATATAACCCACAGCCACAAGATAGCCCGGCCCCACGAAGGCCAGCAGCCTACGCCAGAAAGTGGCACTTTTAGGGACAGGTATGGAACGAAAGACCTCCGGAAGAGAGGGAAGACTTGGAAGAGTATGCCATCCGTTGAGGGCCGATCTCTCTGGTGTTTCGCTGCGAACGGTATCCACTTTCACTCCTCCTGTTCCTTGTTCTGATAGATTTGTGTTGGTTCTTCGTAAGGTAAAACAAAAACCTGGGCGGCCGCTTTAGGGGCGATGCGCACGATATCCTGCCCCACCTGTGCTGTGAAGTCGCCCCCAAACGGCTCGCGTTCCAAAAGCGCAACAACGGAACCGGGCACAAGCCCACGCTCTTTGAGATAACGCAATAGCTCTGGGTCCTCATCCACCACATGGTCTACGGTATAGCGACCGGGAATTGCCATCTCATCAAGCGGACGACTTGTAGAGGGCATCACCTTAAGGTCACGCGAGGGAATAGGGGCTCCATGCGGACATGTAGTTGGGTGACCCAGCAGGTCATCTATGCGCGATTCAAAGTCCTCGCTGATGTGGTGTTCCAGTCGCTCGGCCTCGGCATGAACCTCTTCCCAGCTATAGCCTAAGGCGTCCACCAGGTAGCGCTCTAGCAGTCGGTGATGTCGAATAATTTCCAAAGCTACCTTGCGCCCGCGGTCGGTGAGCTGAATAGCATGGTAGGGGGTGTGTTCCACCAGCTGCAACTCCGTCATCCGACGTAGCATTTTGCTAACGGCGGGCGCACTTACGTGCAATCGGGAGGCCAAATCGGCCGTGTTGGCCGTGCGGCCTTCAAACTCCATGTGGTAGATGGCTTTGAGATAGTCCTCTACGGACTGGCCCGGAAGATTTTCTTGTGTTTCCGTCATTGCTGCCTCATGGTTCATTCCAAATTGAACTATGGTTAATATACCCTATTTCACACGGCAAAGTTCCAGTTTGACTAAAGGCTTGGCCTCTTTGGGCCAGGCTATGAACCTTAGGCTTCGCTTTTGGGTAGACGATGAGGTTTTTGACAATTTCGTGGGCTTCGCAGTATACTAAGAAACAGGCGAGGGTCGTTAGCTCAGTTGGTAGAGCAGCTGACTCTTAATCAGCGGGCCACAGGTTCGAGTCCTGTACGACCCATGGGCTTGCTTTGAGTGCTTGCCAAGCTGCTGTCTCAGAGGGGCGATTAGTTAACGGGTAGGTTCTTTGAACCTACCCGTTTGTATTTGGAGAGGGCAGTCTGGCGAGGAGCAGGGCGCTGAGGCTGGCCAGCAAGGCTCCTAGGATGAAGGGTAGAAAAGGACGATATTGATAGAGCGCTCCCGCGATAAGGCTGGCAGGCAGAAGCGCTATTCCGACTACCATATGATAGGCTCCTATTTGAGTGGCCAGTTTGGTGGGGTCGGAAAAATCGGCGGCAAAAGCGCGCTGAACCCCCTGAGTCAGCGCATAGTAGAGACCGTATATGATGAAAAAGACGGCAAGGACGAGTTTTGAAGGCGCTAATCCGACGCCTAAATAGACCACAGCAAAAACGAGGTAGCCGGCTATAACCAGCGGTCTGCGGCCAATGCGATCTCCGAGAATGCCGATGTTGTAGTCTAAAAGCGCCTCCACCACGTTAAAAAGCGCGTAGAGCGCCATAACTCCGGTGGCCGTGTAGCCAACGCCTTGGGCACGCAACAGAAGAAAAGCGTCGCTGAAATTGCCGAGGTTGAACAGAAAGACGATGACGAGGAATCGCCGATAGAGCGGGCTTAGCTCCGACCATTTGGGTAAAGGAAGAGCCGTTGCCGGTTTCTTGGGCGCCGAGTCGCGCTTTTCATGAACGAACAGCAGGAGGGTAAGAACGGCTAGGAGGCCGGGGATGCCGGCGAAGAGGAAGAGGGCACGCAACTGATGCGATAGGTCGCCCCTTATTGCCTTCAATATAAGGATGCCGAGCAGCGGCCCCACCACAGCGCCGATGGTATCCATGGCACGATGCAGGCCGAAAGCCCGCCCTCTTAACGCGATCGGGGTGGCTTCCGTGATGAGGGCATCGCGTGGAGCGGTGCGAATGCCTTTGCCCAGCCTATCTATAAGGCGGAGCAGCAGCGCGAATGGCCATAGGGTAACCAGCGCCATGAGAGGCTTGGCCAAAGCGCTGCTGCCGTAGCCGAAGACGGTGAGCGGCTTGCGTCGCCCAGAACGATCGGAAAGGTAGCCCGAAACAAGACGAAAAAGGCTGGCAGCACTTTCTGCAAGCCCCTCGATAAGCCCCACAATGGAGGCCGGCACGCCCAACACAAGGGTAAGAAATCGGGGAATCTGTGTGTAGGCCATCTCGGTAGACATATCCATGAAAAGGCTTACGAACCCAAGAGCTACCACGGTGCTGCTAAGGCGCCGCGATGTTTCCACCGCCTCGGTGTGTGTTTCCGCCTCGATAGACATAGTCCTAAACTCCTTAAGAATATCTTCCGAATCGCAACTTTTCAGGCGCGATGCCCTCTAGACATTCGCTCCATGGGAGCGGGGTTCAAAAAGCATACGCAACGTTTCGGCGATGTGCTTCAGCCCCAGCGTCTGCAGGGTGCGATAGCCTTCTACCTCTGCAGTAATAGGCCCCTCGTAGCCGATCTCATGAAGGGCGATACGTACCCGCTCCCAAGGTACATCGCCTTGAGCCGGATTGCAAAAACCGCTAATATTGCCTATTGTCGTTCGGAAATCCTTTACGTGCACCTTGCGAATGCGTGTGTTCAAAATCCGAATCCACTGATCCGGATAGCCGAACGTAAGCACATTGCCCACATCGAAGTAGGCTCCCACATGGGGGTGGTCCACGGCGTCGAGCAGCTGGGCAAATTCAAGAGGAGACAGCAGGAAGCGATTCCACACGTTTTCCACCCCGATATGCACGCCGAGACGCTCGGCTTCGGGGGCAAGGCGCTTTAACCCCTCTAAAGTCAGCCGATAGACGGCATCGTAGGAGGAGTCGGGGGTCACCACACCCGGCACCACGAGTACGGTATCGGCGCCAAGCCACTTCGCCACCTGAAGCTGAAATCGCACCACCTCGAATCCCTTCTCACGGATGGCGGGGTCTGGCGCGGCGATGGGGTATTTCCAGCCGAGACCGGTTGAGAGGCTAAGTAGTTTTACCCCACATTGCGCGGCATCTTCGGCGATACGACGGGCGCTTTGCTCATCTGACTGTAAAGAGACCTCGCCCTCTTCGGCCAAATTCACCTCCACACAGTCGAATCCGGCCTCTTTGGCCACTTGGAAGGCCTGACGGAGCGGCAGGCCAGAGGGCAACGACCAAGCGTTGATCCCGATGAGAGGCATGAACGTAGCTCCTTCCCTTGTTTAATCGGCATTTCGGCAGAACAGCACCCAATTCCTACCTTGCATTTGCAATAGCCCTTGCAGGAGGATGGACTTTTGAGAAAGAATTAACTCCTAAGCAGCAGAAGGAGGACGTTTATGGTTGACGTTACCTGTGTGGGTGTGTTGGTTGCGGATGTGGTCGGAAAGCCGATAGAGCGTTTCCCCGACAGAGGAAAGCTGGCGTTAGTGGAGCGAATCGAGCTTCACGCCGGAGGCGGGGTTTCTAATACCGGCACGGCGCTTGCCCGTTTGGGTATTTCAACGGCTGCCGTAGGGAAAGTGGGTAAGGACGGTTTTGGCGATTTTTTGACCCATCATTTGGCGGCACAGGGGCTTGATGTCACGGGGATCGTGCGTGACACGCGGGAGGCGACCTCCTCGACGATGGTTTTGGTGCATGGCGATGGGGAGAGAAGTTTTCTGCACTACTTGGGGGCTAACGCCGCGCTGACTTTAGAGGATATTGATTTTCAGAGGGTACGTCAAAGCCGTATCCTCCATATCGCCTATGCGTTTTTACTGCCCGGGTTGGATGGCCATCCGATGGTAGAACTGCTGAAACGGGCGCGTGAGGTCGGGGTGATCACAAGCCTCGATACGGCTTGGGATGCCAAAGACCGTTGGTTCTCCCTCATACAGTCGTATCTGCCTCATGTGGACTACTTCGTGCCGAGTTGGGAAGAGGCACGGAAAATAGCGGGAGAGCGCAACGACCCGCGAGATGTGGCCAAGTTCTTCCTCGATCATGGGGTGCGTGTTGTGGGGTTGAAGTTGGGTGAAAGAGGCTGTTACGTACGCTCGGCTGCGGGCGAAGAGGTGCAGCTTCCGGCCTTTAAGGTTCCTGCAGTAGACGCGCTGGGCGCGGGAGATGCCTGGGTGGCCGGCTTTTTAGCCGGCGTTGTGAAACAGTTGGATTTGGAGCGCTGCGCCTGGCTGGGCAACGCTGTAGGGGCTTCTTGCGTGATGGCCCTCGGAGCAACGAGTGGCGTGCGTGGATGGGAAGAGACCGTAGAGCTGATCCGCAAACACGGCGGCCCAAGCTTCGAGCATTGAGATGCGAACCGAATCGTCACTTCGTATTGCTATGTTCACTCCCTGGAAGGCACAGTGTGGGATTAGCGATTATAGCCGCCATCTTGTGGAGGCTTTAAAGGCACTTCCAGAGGTAGAGGATGTGACTATTGTAGAACCACCCGGTGATGCCTCCAAGCTCTCCACATGGCAGGCGCTTTGGCGGCGTGGCGCACGCAAACGGCTCTACCAATCGCTGGGGCAGCAGATGAGCCGACAAGGCGTTCATATCGCCCATGTGCAGCATCAGTATTTCTTCTTTGGCGGTGTCTCTCCCTTAAAAAATCGGTTTCTAGACTTCCTCCAAGAGATCCGCCCTCCGGTTGTTATGACGGTACATGAGCTTGCCCTACCGCAGGATTCTTCCTTGTTGAAAAGGATTGCACTTGCTAAAGTGAACCGAGCCTCCTTTCTCGCGCCGAACCTTCAGCGCCTCGTAGTCCATACGGAGGCCGATCGCGTGGCGCTGCAGAACATCGGGTGCGACTCGGATCGGGTAGTACGAATGCCGCATCCCGTGCCTCCTGCCGCGCCCATGCCCGACTCGGAGCAGGCCAAACGGGTCTTGAATTTGCAGGGGAAGCGGGTACTCACCATTTTCGGCTTTATATCCAAGAAAAAGGGGCATCTGGTGGCTCTAGAGGCGCTGCGTCAACTGCCTTCCAACGTAGTGCTTCTGCTTGCCGGAGGAAGGCACCCGGACGATCGCACCGACTACGTAGACCAGATTTATCGGCGAGCTGAAGCGTGGAATCTAAGAGGTCGCCTTGTGGTTACCGACTATCTGCCTGAGACCTCTATTCCCACCGTTATGGCGGCCACCGATATCGCCTTGGCACCCTACTTGCAGACTTCCGGCTCCGGCTCGCTGGCCAACCTGCTTGCTTACGGACGCGCTATTGTAGCCTCCAGCATTCCCCCACATATCGAGATCGCCGCCTCTACCGACCCTCCCTGCCTCCATCTCGTTACGGTGGGCAACCCCACTGCGTTGGCGAGGGCTGTGGAGGGGCTACTTGGCGACCCGCACGGCCTGCGGATGCTGCAAGAGGCGGCGTTGCGCTATGCGAAAGCGCATCCCTACTTGCAAATGGCCCGCAATTTGGTGACTCTCTATCGGGACGTGCTGCGGAGATGAGCCAGATTGAGTAGTCGTGTTGGCATAGATGGGCGAACCCTTACCGGCCCCTTTACCGGTGACCGCTCCTATTGGCGTGGTCTGCTTTCTGCCTTGCCAGGGCTAGCTCCCGACCTTCAGTTTTATGTGTACAGCCACCGTCCTTTTCCTAAAGAGGTGCTGCCCTCGGCCTCAAATCTCGTTTTGCGCGTGATCCCTGCCCGCAATGAGCGGCTATGGAGCCTTTTTACACTGCCGGCCATCGCTCGAAACGACCGCTGCGACCTACTCCATGTGCAATACACCGTTCCTTTTGGTTGCTCCTGCCCGGTCATCACCACCGTACACGATATCTCCTTTCGTCTCCACCCGGAATGGTTTCCATGGAAGCACCGCCTTCTGCTTAACATCGGGGTCGCTCTCTCTATAAGGCGTGCAGCGAAAGTGATCACGGTCTCTGAGACATCGCGCCAGGACATCTTGCGCCTGTACCGATGCCCTCCCGAACATGTTGTTGCCATTCCCAATGCCGTCTCTCCCCTCTTTTTCCTGCCGATTGCTCCTGCAGAGGCGCAGCGTGTGGTGATGGAGAAATACAGAGTCTCCACCCCCTTCGTGCTTGCCGTGGGGGTTCTGCAGCCAAGAAAGAACATCGAAACACTTGCTGCGGCCTTTGGAATCGCCCATGCTCGGTACGGCAAGCCCCTTTCCTTAGTGCTTGTGGGCAAGAAGGGTTGGGGAGTTCAGGAGGAGACCATTCGCGCTCGGGTAGCGCAACACGGCGGCCTTGCCGCTGCCGAGTCCCTTGTGTTTACCGGTTATGTGCCGGATGAAGACCTGCCTTTCCTCTACACGGCCTGCGCCGTATTCGCCTATCCGTCGCTTTATGAGGGCTTTGGCATTCCGCCACTTGAGGCCATGGCGTGTGGCGCGCCAACCCTCGTTGCCCAAGCGCCTCCCATGCCCGAAGTGGTGGACGAGGCGGCGCTTCTCATCTCTCCTAACGATCCGTGGGCGTGGGCAGATGCCCTCCTCTCTGTGCTACAGGATGCAGACCTACGAGACCGTTTGAGGGAAAAAGGGCCTCTTCGTGCACGTTGCTTCACTTGGGAAGAGAGTGCGCTTCGTACTTTGGCGCTCTATCGGCAGATACTCGCCCCCACCTCTTCCTCGGCCTAGCTAACAGACCCTGCTACAAATCCTCCTCTCTCTGCATTTCGGTCGCCATGCCAATGGGGCAGAAAGAGTGCGGCCGGGAAAGTTCTGCAAAATTGGGATGCAACTACCAATAATCCCCTTATGAAGAACGCAGACCGGTGTCTTTCGAGAGGATTCCTCGAAAAAGCCTCTCTGCATGGCACCGATCAGGACAAACCCCGGTGTTTCAAGGAGTAACGTTATGGAACGTGGGCTTTATGCCGCCGCTTCCGCCATGGTCGCTCAACAGACCATTCAAGACGTGATAGCGCAAAACGTCGCCAATGCAACTACGGTGGGTTATAAGCAGGACGTGCCTACTTTCCGTTCGCTCACGGCTTTGGAGCTTGAGCGTCTGAACGGGAATAACGCCCAAGGGGTGCCCATCGGGGAGCTTGGGACAGGAGTTATGCCCGACCGAATCTATACGGACTGGAGTGTCGGCCCCATCGAGCAGACAGGCAACCCGCTGGATGCGAGCCTTGGCCAGGGGCTTTTCTTTGCGGTGAGCACGCCGGCAGGAGAACGCTATACGCGAGCCGGCAACTTCCGTTTAGACGGTCAGGGCAATCTCTACACGGCAGCCGGCTTTCCTGTGCTTGACGATCGAGGACAGCCGATCAATGTTGGGCGTGGGCCGAATGTGGCTATCGATCGTATGGGCAATGTTACGGTGAACAACCGGCCGGTGGCGCGCCTACGCATCGTGCGCATTGACCCCAACTTTCTACAAAAGCAAGGCGATTCGCTCTTCGCCCTTACCGGCGGCCCGGCGCCTGTTCAGGTGCCTAATCCGCAGGTGCTTCCGGGAACTCTAGAGCAATCCAACGTCAACGTGGTAACCGGTCTGGTAGACCTCATCGTCGTACAGCGCAACTATGAGATGGCTCAGAAGGCCATTCTCACACACGATGAGTTGTTAAAGCAGACCACCAACAATGTGGGCAGTGTTTCCTAGTGTGGCTTAAGGGCTGGGTTAGAAACCTGCCCTCTTACGGCCGGACTTTCGGCATGGCGCGTGCCGAAGGAGGCCGTTCGCGCTCGTCCGATTGACGGCGCTCTACTCAACGCTTTTAAGGGCTTTTGGCCCTTCACAACGCTACCATTTTGGAGGAACGGCATAAACTATGGATCGCGCGCTTTTTACCGCTGCAACAGGGCTTGCGGCCCAACAGCTTAGTCTCGATGTCATCGCGAACAACCTCGCCAACGTCAGCACGGCGGGCTTTAAGGCCAGTCGAGTAGACTTCGAGGACCTGATCTATCAAACCCCTCAGGAGCCGGGCACGCAGACAGGCCCCAACTCCATGCTTCCCACCGGCCAGCAGATAGGGCTTGGCGTATCCTCTGGAACCACCACCACGGTGAACACACAAGGCACACTACAGCAGACGGGACGGCAATACGATCTGGCCATTCAGGGAAACGGCTACTTTAAAATTCTCATGCCGGATGGGACGACGGCCTACACTCGGGCCGGCAACTTCGCAGTGGATGGAACCGGGAAACTGGTTACACCAGATGGCTACGCGTTACAACCGGAGATCGTGATACCGCCCGATGCGGTCTCTTTCTCCGTCAGCCCTGACGGGCAGGTAAGTGTGCGACGTGCAGGCCAGCAACAGGCGACCGTTGTTGGGCAGCTTCAGCTCACCACATTTGTGAACCCCGCCGGCCTTCGCGCGATGGGAGGCAATCTCTTCATGCCCACTCCGGCCTCCGGCCCGGCAGTAGACAGCACACCGGGAACCCAGGGGGCGGGCACGCTGCAACAGGGGGTCATCGAATCGTCCAATGTGGATATCGTCTCCGAGATGGTGCGGATGATCATCCTTCAGCGGGCTTACGAGACCAACTCTAAGGTCATTCAATCCGCCGACAGCATGCTCGGCATTGCAAACTCCATCAAGCAGGGTTAAGGTCATGAAGCGATTCGCGTTCGTTCTTGCCATTTGGCTCGTGCTCGGCTTTCATGGCAAGGGGTATGCGGCCAAGAAGCCCGAAAAGTCCACCTCTACTGGGGTCACCATCGTTGCCAAAGCCGAAAGCGTTGTGAACGGCAACCTCATTCACGTGGGCGACATCGCCACCATTCAGGGCGGAAGTCCTGCGCTCCAGCAAGCCATCGCTGCCGTTGTCGTGGGGGTAGCGCCCTTGCCCGGCCTATCACGCTCGATCATGGCAGGCGACATATTGGTGCATCTGCGTGAAGCACAGTTGACCAATCCCTCCGTTCACATTAAGGCGCCGACGATGATTTTGGTGCGACGTGCCGCCAACAACGTGGCCGCGAGCCAGATCGTACAGGCTGCTTTGGCCGCCGCGCAAAAGGCGGTTCAGGGCATTACAGGAGCCGTGCTAGTGCCCGATCCGGTGGAAGGAAATGTGGTGCTGCCCACGGGGCAGCTTCAGATAGTCGCCGGCCAGGTAAATGGAGACCCCAACCTTGGGACGCTCTTCGTGCCCGTTAGCCTTTGTGTGGACGGCAAGCCGGTGCAGGCCACCACTGTGACGTTTCACGTACATCGAAAGTTACAGGCTCTGGTAGCGAATCGAACGCTTGAGCCACGCGATATTCTTCGGCCCGACGATGTTTCGCTGGAGACAGTGGACCTCCCTCCAGGTTTTAACGACCCCATTACCGACGCCAAAGATGCGATAGGAAAACGCGCTACACGCCGCATTTTGGCCGGTGCGCCCATTCCTGCATCCGCTCTCGAGGTGCCGCCAGTGGTGCAGGCCGGAAATATCATTACCGTGCTGTACATCGTGGGGCAGGCGCGCATTACCGCCTATGGCACCGCACAACAGTCGGCCCGGGTGGGCGATACCATCCATGTCTATATCACCTCAACGCACAAGGTCATTGATGCTGTGGTGCTAGACGCCCATACCGCAGAGGTGATGGACAACTGAAAGGAGATAGAAAGATGCGAAGAAACTATAGGTGCTTTCTTTCTTTCGCGATTTTCATGCTAGGACTGCTGCTTGCAGTCTCTCAAGGAAAGGCCCAGTCGCTCTTCCCGGTAAAGGAGGCCAACGAGGAGCTTAAGGGAAGCAGCAGTGCCTCCGCCGCCTCCCTTTTCAGCGACCTTCGTGCCCATAACGTAGGCGATGTACTCACCATCACGGTGGAGGAGAGCACGACAGCCCAAACCACGGCCAGCACCAAGGCCTCGCAGACCGATTCGGTGGATGCTTTCGGCGGGACAGGGCTTATCCACAACTTTTTCCGTAGCTTGGCGCTCTCGGCCTCGAACTCGCGCAACGCTACCGGCGACGGTACCACATCGCGCTCCGGCACATTTGTTACCACCCTCTCGGTGCGGGTGAAAAAGGTGCTACCGAACGGAACCCTGCTTGTGGAGGGCACCCGCGTGATGAAGATCAACAAAGAGACCCAGAAGATTACCTTTACCGGCATCGTACGTCCAGAGGACATTGGGCCTGACAACACGGTGCCCTCCAGCCTGGTAGCCGACGTAAAAGTGGCCTACGATGGCAAAGGGATCGTGGGAGATACCCAGCATGAAGGCATTCTTACACGCATCTTTCGCTTCCTCTTTTAAGCGCGGGGAAGTACGGATAGAGAGTGAGGCAAAAAGAGAATGGCACGACTTACCGTTCTATGGATCGCTGGGATGATGGCGTTCGGGCTTTGTGTCGCCTCTTGGGCCGATGCGCCGCCTTCCAGCACTCCGGCTCAAAATAGCTTGAAGCCCTCAAGGCCAACGCCCTCCTCTGCAGAAGCAATGGCCAACGCCGGTTTCGCTCCTATCAATGGGCTGACGCGGGTGAAAGACATCGCAAACCTGCAAGGGGTACGAGGCAACCAGCTCATCGGCTACGGCCTTGTAGTGGGGCTGGAAGGCACCGGCGATGGACAGACCACCCAGTTCACGCAGGCCTCTTTGGTGAACATGCTGCGGCGCTTCGGAATAGATGTGCCCGCTTCAGCGGTAATGGTCAAAAATGTGGCGGCCGTTATGGTTACGGCCGACCTGCCTCCATTCGTAAAGCCGGGCAGCCGCATAGATGTGGTGGTCTCCTCGATGGGCGACGCCAAATCGCTGCAAGGGGGCACGCTTCTGCAGACGCCCCTGCGTGCTGCGAACGGCCAAATCTACGCAGTAGCCCAAGGCCCTATCTCCATCGGGGGCTTCAACTATGAGGCAGGCGGTTCTAAAGTGCAAAAGAACGATGTGAACGTGGGGCGCATCCCCGGAGGGGCCTATGTGGAGCAGGCCGTGCCGATGCCGCTAAGCCAAGATGGCACCACCCTAGAGTTCACCCTGCAGTCGCCTGACTTTACTACGGCAAGCCGTATGGCCAACGCTATTCGCCAGCAGCTTAATGTGAGCACATTGGCGGAGGATGGTGCCACCGTAGAGGTGGTGGTGCCGGACCAATGGCGGCAAAACCTCGTGGGCTTTATCTCTAAAGTGGAAGAGGTAACCCTCACGCCGGATGTAGTCGCACGCATAGTGGTGGATGAGCGCACCGGTACGGTGGTGATAGGCGGCAATGTAAGGCTTGGTGCAGGGGCTGTAGCCCACGGCGACATCAACGTGGAGGTAAGTAACACGCCCGTAGTGGTGCCGCCACCTCCGTTTTCGGTCAACCCGCCGCCAGCTACCGTCGTGCCGTTGAAGAGCACCCAGGCCACAGAACATGGCGGGCAACTTGCCGTTATTCCACAAACAACAACGGTAGACCAGCTTGTGCATGCCCTCAATGCGCTGGGAGTCACTCCGCGCGACCTCATCGCCATTCTTCAAGGCATGCGCGCTGCCGGCATGATACAGGCCGAGATAGATATTCAATAAGGGAGGGGCCATTATGAGTACAGTGTCATCGCCACTACCGGTCGTTTCGACAACGCAGGGCAATACCACCCTACAGCAACAGCAGGAGCGGCTGAAGAAAGCCACGCAAGAGTTTGAGGCGCTTTTTCTCACAACGCTTCTGCGCCCCACGTTGAAAGAGATGGTGGGAGGCGATTCGCTTTCTGACAACAGCTATGAGATGGGCTACTACCAAGATATGATGGAGCGTCGCCTTGCCGAGGTACTCGCCAAGAACGGCGGTTTAGGTCTGGCCAAAACGCTCTACGATGAGCTTGCACCCCATCTACTCGGGACGAGCACCGCCGCAGAAGGGAAGAAGTAATCAACGATGTCGGCAACATCCACAAGTCATTTGATCACAAGCCTGCGCAAAATATTACAGCGTCAACTGGTACTGTCGCAGCAACTGCTTGAACTCGCCAAAGAGCAGAACGCCGCGCTGGTAAAGAACGATGTCGCCCTGTTGCAGCAACTAAACGAGCGACAGCAGGCCTGCCTGAGCGAACAAGAGGCGCTCGAACGCACCCGCGTGGAGATCGCGTGCAAGCTGGGCAAGGCGTTTGGGCTAAAAGGGGTTCCACCCCTGCAGCAGCTCTTACCGCATTTAACGAAACCCGACCAAGAGGCGCTGCTCGCACTACGGAAGGAACTGCTTCGCGTGCATGATGAGATAACGGCAGTGCATGAGCGCAATCGCCTGCTGCTTCGCAACGGCCTTCACTACATCGTCTTCAGTTTACGCCTGCTCACCGCGGCAGCGCTGCAACCGGCCCGCTACGGAACGAATCTTAACGAGGTAGTAACGCCCAGTTTTTACATAGACAGCAAGGCCTAAAGGCTTTGCTCGTATTCTCAATCTTGTAGACGCACGGAAGCGTCGGGGTCAAAAATACGGTTGACCTACATCCTTCAAGGAGAAGAAACCATGCCATCTAGCTTTTTCGGATTAGAGATCGGCTATTCGGCACTGGCCTCCAGCCAGATCGCCCTCGATGTCGTTTCTAACAACGTATCTAACATCAATACTCCCGGCTATGCGCGGGAAACGGTGGCCTTCGATGAGACCGTTCCGTTTACCCTGCCCGGCCTAGATAGCTTTTCGCCCGGGCAACTGGGCACGGGTACCACGATCACGGCCATTAACCAAGTGCGCGATCAGTTTCTTGATCGCCAAATTTTGGCTGCCAACTCCGATCAGAGCGCTTACAACACGCTTCAGCAGGTGCTCGGCCAGGCACAGACGGCCTTCTCCGAGCCTAGCTCGAGCGGCATAGGGCAGCAGCTAACGAACTTCTTTAACGCTTTCAGCAATCTCGCCGCCAATCCGGAAGACCCCGGCATTCGCGCCACAGTTGTCAATCAGGCGGTAACCCTCACCAATGCCTTCCATAACGTGAGCAATTCGCTGAGCCAACTGCTGCCCAACCTCAATTCACGTATTCAACTAGATGTGCAGCAGATCAATAACATCACAACGCAGATCGCCACTCTGAACCACCAGATCGGGGTAAGCATCGCCGCGGGGCAACATCCGAACGATCTTATAGATAAACGCAGCGCGTTGCTTTCTCAACTAAGCGGTTTGGTGAACCTGCAGATTGTGGATGAGATCAACCCACAAACCGGGCAACCGAATGGGGAGATAGATGTGCATGTGGGCGGGTTTACCCTGGTTCAGGGGGATACGGTCGAACCGCTTTCCTACACCTCAACTTCGGTCGGCAGCGCCAATACTCTGGGCCTTGTGGACTCGCAAGGAAACGCCATCCCGCTTTTAGGGGGTGAGGTTTACGGACTTTTGAAAGCGTCGGCGATGGTTCAGGGCTACCAGAGCCAACTCGATACCCTTGCCTATAACCTCATCAACGCGGTGAACAACATCCATCAAACCGGCATGGGGTTAGATGGGTCTACCGGTACGCTCTTCTTCTCTTCACCGCCTCCCCCGCCGGGCACTGGCGCAGCTGCCTCCATCTCGGTGAATTCGGCCATTATCGCCGATCCTCAAAAGATCGCTGCGGCTTCGGTTCCCACGCCACCCAACCCGCTTGCACCGGGGAACGGTGATGTAGCAAGCCAAATTGCCAACCTGGCCAACACGGCCGTTATCGGCGGCGCCACGTTGAACGACTACTATAACGCGCTGATATCCACGATTGGCTCGGACACGCAGACGGCGCAAGCACAAGCCAATAACCAACAGCAGATCGTCTCACAGCTGCAAAGCCAGCAACAGTCGGTTTCGGGCGTGAACATGGATGAGGAGCTAACCAACATGTTGCAGTATCAGCGCACCTACCAGGCGGCCGCACGAGTGATCAACATGGCCGATACCTTCCTGGATACCATTATCAACGGCCTTGGCGCCGGCAGCACTCCGGTAGGAGCCTAATTTTTACCGATAATCTCTAGGGACAGACGGCATGGAGGCCGTTTCCTTTGGAACCGTTCGGGCGATTCGCCCCTCTGAAAGGAGTCAGAACCATGCGAATTAGCACACAACAGATCGTACAAGATACTATTCTCGGCGTAGAAGACGCCTACTCGCGCTTTGGCGTGGCAGAAAAACAGGTGAGCACCGGAAAGCGAATCAATCAGCCTTCCGACGACCCGGTGGGCACGGGCGAAGTGCTGAAGCTGCAACAGCTTAACTCGCAAATAAATCAGTACAACAACATTATTGACCTTGCCGTAAACTTTCTGTCCACCACCGATTCGGCGCTGAGCAGTACCGACAATCTGTTGCAGCAGGCACGAACCATCGCTTTACAAGCGGCTAACAGCAGCCTCGACGATTCGGCACGGGCGAACCTGGCCGATCAAATAGGCCAGATCATCACTCAGGTCATCAGTTTGGGGAACAGCAGCTATGAGGGGCGCTACATTTTTGCCGGTCAGCGCACGAAAACGGCGCCTCTCGCGCAAACCCCTTCGGGGTTTGTATATTCCGGCGGCTCGGCAGCCACCGGAGATGGGGACATTAGCCTC
>NZ_DATGKU010000260.1:0-18060 GCF_035294505.1 Chthonomonas sp.
GGCACTCTTCGGCCTCTTTCGGCTGTTTGGATGGTCTACGCTTACCTACTATGGCTTTATTGGAGGCAGCGGGGCCTATCCCAACTACGCCATTATGACCTTCATTGGGGCTTGGTTAGGAAAGCGCTATTTTGCCAAACGATTTGGCGTGACGCAGTGGCAGATGTATACGCCCGTGCTTTTGGCGGGTTTTGCCTGCGGCACCGGCCTTATTGCCATGGCAGCCATTGCCCTGGCGCTCATCGCCAAATCGGTCAACTACCTGCCCTTCTAACAGGAACAGGGAGGTGAGGAAGGGATGCAGGTAGAGCGGATTTTAGGCCTCGTCGGCCTGTTGGTCACCATGGGGGTTGTGGCATCGGCGGCCGTGGGGTTTGCCGTGGGCTATCAAAGCCGAGATATGCAGCGTACGCTGCGCAACGTTGTGCTGTTCGGGCTTGCTGTGGGGATTGCGGTTTGGCTAGGCACTCGGCATTTAGCCGCCCAGCACGGGCCTATTATAACCCACGAAGCGCTCGTGCTGGGGCTAGGAATAGGGGGAGGCGTTATTCTAGGCACCCTGTGCGGGCTGGCCTTTAAGCGCGCGAAGGGGGAAGGACGTAAAGTAGGCAATGCGTTGGTGTCGGTAGTGTTGGTTTTACTGTTCACTGCGGGCATACGCGGCGCATTTCTGCAGCGGCTGCAACAGTTAGCCCATATCTGGCAGGAGATCGCACCGCCGCCACCGGTGGCAGACAATCGGCAGAGCGCGCAGAGCTGTCCCGATCACCTCAAGGCGCTATGGAACGCTTTTAACCTGTATGCACAAGATTGGGACGCGCTGCCGCCGGCAGCAGGATGGATGGATAACCCAGAGATCGTTTCTAAGGTGCCGCACAATGCGGACTTCCACTGCCCGGCGGTGTCGAACGGACATGACGATCGGTATGGCTATGCCTACAACGAAGAGGTTGCCGGCCGATCGTTGGGGCAGAAGACGAACCTGAAGCAGATGCCGAATGCCGCCAAAACGCCCTTAATCTACGATTCAACCGATTTGGCCAAGAACGCGACCGATCGATTTACAAGCCTGCCAAAACCGGGGCGCCATAACGGCGTAGATTACGTGCTGTACTTAGATGGGCATGTCGGTGAAGTGAAGCCCAAATAGGTTATACGGAAAGTCGTTTTTTACGTACTGATAATAGAGGACTATGGCTAGTCAAAGCGTTTCGACGTTAAAGCAAGAGGAGCAACCGGCAGCCACGGTGATCGGGTGGCAGGGAATACGCTGCGTGTTGCCGCCCGACTGGAATCTTGTAAGCTTTTCGTTGGAGCGCGATAGCGGCTACCTGCGCGTGGACGCTCCGGCCGACAGCGCGTTGACGGTGCAGATTCGATGGTTAGATGCTGGACGTACCCAAGAGCCGAACTCGATCTACAGCTACCTAATGCGGTTTGTGCAAGGGCGTGGGCGTTCGAGGCCGCGATCTACGTCCGGTCCAGACCTTAAAGCGAGCCTGGAAAAGTTATTGAAGGAGACCGAAAAACGCGCACGGAAAGAGCATGTGCGTTTTGAGTGCCATCTAAAGCCGGAGCACATCGAAGGGGACCGGCGGGCGATCAACTTTAGCTGGGTGGGTGGCGGGCGTGGGCAAGGCAAAATTTGGCATTGTGCTCAGTGTAACCGTGTGGTGATGGCGCAGGTTGCAGGACTTACGAAAGACCATGCGGCGATCGCATCGGTAGCGGCCAAACTTTTTGGCACGCTGCAAGACCACAGTGTAGATGGACGAGACCTTTGGGCGCTTTACGATCTGCAGGTTGAGGTGCCCAATACGTTTCGCCTGAAGGAGCAGCAGCTCTATTCGGGTCATCTTAAGCTCGTATTTGTCCGCCACGGTGAGCGTTTGGTGGTGGAGCGATGGGGGTTAGCGAGTACAGTCCTGAAACGATTTACGTTAGACGAGTGGTTTCGTAACCAGGCACTCATCGGGTTAAAGAAGCAGCGATCGGCCGCTCTCGAGCTGCCGATGGGGCATGAGGCCGTATTCTACCGTTGTCGGCTGCCGATATGGAACCGGATCGGAGCGTTGAAGAGCGCCATGGGGAAGCCCTCTCGCGCTGCGACGCACTATGCCGGAGGAGGCTGGGTATGCGAGGCTACGAATCGCATCTACAGCCTGCAGCTATTTTACAACGAGAGTGCCGATAAAGATTTGTGGCATGAGGTAGCCTCGCGCTGCCGATGCCATTGTTGAGGAGGGCCGATTTGGGCTTACCGCTAACACAGCGAATAAAATATGGTGTGGGGCGTTATCTGCCGTTTTTGAAGATAGGGCCGCCGAAACCGGAGCGTAAGGCGGTGATGACGCTACGTCCCTGCCAAAACAGCGCCATCACCTGGGAAAAGCAGGAGGATGGAAGCGTTTTGCTGCATGTTCCTATCAATCAAAACACGGGACGGCTAGGGGCTGTCATGATGAAGCTTTTACGCCCGCCTAAAGAGCGCAAGGTCGAGTTGGATGAGGTGGGCGGTTTTGTGTGGGAGCTATGTAACGGGCAGCATACAATCGAGATGATCGTGCAAAAAACGGCTAAACAGTTCAAAATGAACCGCCGAGAAGCCGAAGTCTCGGTAACGATGTTTTTGCAGATGCTGCATGAGCGCAATTTTATCGGTTTCTACAAGCTTGTACGCCGTGGGGGGACCCCGGCAGCTAAGGACGAAAGCATGGCGGAGAAGCCGGAAGCCGAACTCACTAAGAACACATCGGAGGGAAGATGAGCATACAGATTGCCAATGTGGAAGGAACGGTACAAAAGCAGGTTCATCTGCCGTTTAGCACAGCGTGGCACATCAGTTTACAGTCCATTCGTACCCGTTTGGGACGCACCATGATCACGGCAAGCGGTATTCTCTTGGGCATTGCGTTCTTCAGTGCCGTGATAACGGGTCGTCTTTTCCCGATGCACGAGCAGGGGGCTGCTGCCGTTGCTGCACGCGACCGCCAGATATGGTTGGCTATCATGGCGCTTTTAGTCTGTTTTGTGGGGATCATGAATAGCATGTTGATGTCGGTGACGGAGCGCTTTAAAGAGATCGGCACGATGAAGTGTCTGGGTGCCCTCAATCGCTTCATCATCACCATTTTCATGATCGAAGCGGCGCTTATGGGCGTAGGGGCTTCTGTGCTGGGATGGTTTCTCGGGTGGGCTTCCATCGCTTTAGTACATCTCGTGACGGACGGCGTGCACGTGTTCGGAGCAGACTTTTGGAGCGGCACCCTAAAGCAGGCTCTGCTCACCATCGCGCTCGGCATGGGGATTACGTTGGTGGCGGCCATATGGCCCTCGGTGCGGGCGGCCGCAATGCCTCCGGCGGTGGCTCTGCGTACGGAAGTTTAGTTCGGCGAGTTTCTTAATGACTATTAAAAACCAGAATAGATAGAGGATAGGGAATCATGGCACATGAGTATGTCGTGCGAACACGAGGCTTGGTAAAAGAGTTTCGTATGGGAGATGAGGTGGTCAGGGCGCTGAATGGAGTAGACCTCGATATTCGGCGGGGTGAGTATCTCTCCATCATGGGGCCTTCAGGTTCCGGTAAATCCACCCTATTTAACGCCATTGGGGGGTTGGATAAGCCCGATAGCGGCTCTGTATTTATCAACGATGTGGATATGGCCCAGTTAGATGCGCGTGAGCTGGCCTATTTGCGCTGTCACACTATCGGCTACATTTTTCAGACGTTTAACTTGCTTCCTTCTATGACCGCTTTGGAGAACGTGGCACTGCCCACCGTGTTTGCAGGCATGACCACCGATGAGGGCATCGAACGGGCTATCGAGATGCTTAACAAGGTGGGGTTGGGGCACCGTTTGCACCACAGGCCATCGCAGCTATCGGGTGGCCAGCAGCAGCGCGTCGCCATTGCACGTGCTCTGGTGAACAACCCCTCCATTGTTCTGGCCGACGAGCCAACGGGCAATCTTGACCTCAAGACGGGCGAGGAGATCATCCATCTTTTGCGAGAGCTGAACAAGAAAGAGGGGGTAACGATCATATCGGCAACGCATGACTATAAGATGATTGATGTTTCCGATAGGATCGTATGGATTAGAGACGGTAAAATATCTAAGATCGAGGAGCGCGCCGACGTGAAGGTGAGCGTTGGAGAGCTAGAGGGCGTAGGCCAAGAGCTTTAAAAAGGAACGCTAAAATGGGATATCTCAGGGGGGTCGGCATCGGAACGGGGGTGGCTTTAGGCACTTCGGCGGTCGTGCGAATGCGCAACGGCTTTCCCCAAGTGCCCACCATTCCCCAGCGCATTATGGAGCTTCTCGCCAAGAAGCGCCTTAACGAAACTCCAGATGTGGTTTTGGTGGCCGATGACCTCGATATGGCGCTCACGGTGGCGCGATCTCTGCGATGGGGGCGAGTGGTTGGAATAGTGGCCTCCAGCCCAATTACGGAGGCACGAGCTACTGTCGTTCCGGCGGTTGTGGATATTCCAGGGGTGGTAGATGCTATTCCAGACGATATGTTGGTGTTGGTGGATGCAGAGCAAGGGGTTGTGATCGCCGACCCGGATGGTGCGGTGATCGCCCAATACCAGGCAGAGCGAGAGAACCTCGCGCCGCGCATCCGCCTTTATCTTGACGAATCGCACCTTCCTGCCGAGACCCTAGACGGCCACATGGTGCTTGTGATCGCGGTGGCAGGCTCCGATGAGGAGCTGACCGATGCGTTGGAGGCCGGAGCCGACATGCTCTATATTCCTCTGGATGCAGAGCTGTTGCCGCTTCATACCGAGCCTCAGGAACAGCGTTCGGCCTTGCTCGATCTCACGTTGCGATGTGCCGGAAAAGCCCTGCTCATTGCAGATGATTACGCTTTACCCCCTATGCTTTTGCTGGAGGCCTGCTTGCGTGCGGATATCACCCTGGCCGAGCCGGTGCGGGACTACCTGAATGGGTTGGGCATCGGAGAGTTTATGGAGGAGTTGCAGGAGGCACACGCGGAGTGTTTGATTAACCAAGCGCGTTGTGCGTTGCCGCGTTTAGCCGCTCGACTCAGCGAGGAGGCCATTCCGCCTTTGGAGCCGGAGCGTCTCTCTATCTTTGCCGACAAGCTGGCAATGTATGGAGCGACGCGCATTCTTATTGACTGCCCACGCTTTGGAGGGGGAATAGGGCCAATAAACCTGCCTTTTCTCGATACCTTCGTTGCGGTAGCCACGGCGGCCATGCTGCCGGTGTTTGTGAAGATGGATCGTTTGGAGCCAGATGAGATAGAGCTGCTTTTAGGCTCCGGGGTGGCGGGACTGGTGGTGTCTCCGGCAGAGGTGCAGTCCACGAAAGCGTTACTGCGTACGCTCACCTATTCGGAGTGTCGTGAAAATCTCAGTGAACTGTTGAAACAGAACCTCGAGTGAGCCGAACTCTCATTTGGATTTATCTAGAGCCTAACGATGCCGATGTCCAGGCCTTTCGGCACGCTTTGGAGCAACGCCCCGACATCCAACAGAGGATAGAGCTGGTTTTTGGACGCTCGAACGTGCCGGAGGCGGTGGCGCATGAGGTGGAGGTTTTTGTTTGCGGATGGGTTCCTGAGGATGTTTTGGAAGATGCAGAACGGTTGCGTTGGGTCAGTTTTTGGAGTGCAGGGCTGGACGGCAAGATAGCGCCGCGGCTGTTGGAGCGTGGGGTTCAGATCACCAATGCCAGCGGTGTGCACGGCCCGAACATTGCCGAGCATGTTTTCGGCATGATGATCTACTTTACACGTCGCTTCGATTTTTACCTTCGCGCCCAACGGGATCGGCGCTGGGAGCGAACACCCGCTGAAAAGCCACCGGGGGAGTTGAGTGGGCAGACGCTTGGCATTCTGGGGTTTGGACGTATTGGAGAGGCTCTGGCCGTGCGTGCCCGTGCCTTTGGAATGCGGGTTATTGCGGTAAAACGCGATCCAAGCATTCGTTATGATGCCACCGTGCAGCCGGATGCGCTGTATGGGTTGGACGGACTTCCTACAGTGCTCTCCGAAGCCGACCACGTTTGTATCGCTTTGCCTTATACGGAGCAGACGCATCATTTGATAGATAGGGAGCGATTAGGGCAGATGCGCCCTTCTGCTTATCTCTATAACATCGCGCGTGGAAAGATCGTAGATGAGGCCGCACTCATCGAGGCGTTGCGGCAAGGCGCTATTGCCGGGGCCGGGTTAGATGTGTTTGATGAGGAGCCGTTGCCTGCACATAGCCCTTTGTGGGGGATGGAGAATGTGTTTATTACCCCCCACGTAAGTGGGGTGACCCCTCGCTACTTTGAGCGTTTTGTTAAGCTTTTTGTGGCAAATTTGGAGCGCTATTTGGAAGGCGAGCGGCTTTTGAACCGTTACGATCCGCAACGTGGGTATTAGCGCTGGCGGCACTCTGTTGGAGAGAGGACAAAAATTGTTGCTGTTGGAAGCTTGCGTTCCTCTATACCATGATACCATGTGATGGAGTAGGGCGGCTGTAAGAGGGCTAAGGGATAGGGGTGCCTCTTTTGTCGAGGTAGGGTATTATAATCTCCTAACGAACGCACAGAACGTTTGGAAGTAACCAAGCAAAGAAAGGCGATGAAACTGTTCTTGTTCAACACCATGTCGCGGCGAAAGGAGGAGTTTATTCCCATCGCGCCGCCCAAAGTAGGGATGTATTGCTGCGGCCCCACGGTCTACAACTACGCCCATATCGGCAACTTGCGTACTTATATCTTCGAGGACATTTTGCGTCGCACCTTGGAGTTCAACGGCTATCAGGTGCTGCATGTAATGAACATCACCGATGTGGGCCACATGACCACCGATGCCGATGCCGGCGACGATAAGATGGAGGTAGCGGCTCGGCGTGAGAACCGCTCGCCCTGGGAGATAGCCCGATTTTATGAGGCGGCGTTTTTTAGGGATACGGAGCGACTGAATATCTTGCGGCCTCACATCACCCCTCGGGCGACCGAGCACATTCCCGAAATGATCGCGCTCATTCAACGCTTGGAGGCCGCAGGCTATACCTATCGCACGAAAGAGGGCGTCTACTTTGACACTTCCAAATGCCCCGATTACGGCAAGCTAGCCCGCCTCGACCTCAGCAGCCAGCGTACCGCCCGGCCCGAAGTGGTTGAGGACGAAACGAAACGCAATCCCTCCGATTTCATGCTTTGGTTTACAAATAAGCCTAATCACATTATGCAGTGGGAAAGCCCATGGGGGCGTGGGTATCCGGGCTGGCACATCGAGTGTTCGGCGATGTCCATGAAGTATTTAGGGGAAGAGTTTGACATTCATTGCGGAGGGGTAGACCACATCCCTGTACACCATACGAACGAGATCGCCCAAAGCGAGTGCGCAACCGGGCATCCTTTTGTTCACTACTGGCTCCATGGCGAGTTTTTATTGATGAATCGGGAGAAGATATCCAAATCTAAGGGAGGGTCTATCAACACGCTGCAATCGCTGATAGATGAGGGCTACGATCCTCTGGTCTACCGTTACTTCTGCCTACAGGCTCATTATCGCGCCGAGTTAAACTTTTCGTTGGAGGCGCTCGATGCGGCTCGTTCCGCGCTGCGACACATCTACTCGCTTCGCCCCGACGATGACCCCCTGCGCGACGATGAGGCGGCTTTTGAGGAGGCCAAGCAGCGGGTGCACGAGGCCATCAACGACGATCTGGGAATACCAGAAGCGGTTGGCCTGCTGAACACTTACGATAGCTATCGGCTCTGGACAACGTTCGATGCCGTTCTCGGCCTGAAAATAGCGGAGCGCGCGCAACGTGGCGAGGAGGAGTTGCCGGAGGAGGTTAAGCAGCTTATCGAACTGCGGAATGCGGCACGTAGGGAGAAACGCTGGGCCGAATCGGATGCCATTCGAGAGAAGCTGATCGCCATGGGCTATGAGGTGGGCGATAGCCCCCAAGGCACCACGGTGCGTAAGCGGCTGGTTTAAACGTTCTTATCGCAGCGATATCTCTTTTTTAGGGGCGACCCTATGGGTCGCCCCCTACGTTGTCTTTTCCACAATAGGCAAGCACAAGGACTATTCGTACAGGTGTTTCTCTTGTTGCGACAGGCTAAAGCCCGGCATTGTCACGGCCGAGCTGTTGTCGGATGATAGGCAGCGGCAATGTGTAGCGCGGAGGTGGCATGGGACTATGGGGGCCGCGCACGCTGACCCAGATCATTCTATTCAGCCGTTGCGCCGGCGCCGCATCGGCATGGGAAAAGTCGAGATGATCGGCTTCTGCAACCAGGCGATAGAGCACGCTGCCGGGTTTAAGGGCGCTTTTGGAGGGGTTGTGCTCGGCGATGATTCGCTTTGGTGGCAGGAGGGCTGTGTAGGGCGCATCGTTGTTGGGGGCGGTATCCCAGTCGAGAATGGGGTTGGCCAGAGCATCGTACTCACTCATAGGCTTTAGGCCAAGTAGAAGCTCGATGGTGCGAAGCACGCTGTCGGTGTTGTAGAAGCGATGGTCCTCCGAGTGTGCCTTTATCCAAGGGCTGATTGCCAGGCAGGGAGAGCGATGGGCATCCACATGGTCGGGACCATCTTGAGCGTCGTCTTCGATAACGAAAATGGCCGTTGATTTCCAGATGGGGCTATGGCTGATCGTCTCCACAAGTTCGCCGACCGCATAGTCGTTATCGGCGACATCGGAGGCCGGGGAGTGGGCACCACTGCGAAGTCCCGCCGTGTGATCCATCATAAGGCGAATGGTTATGAACGCCGGCACGGCATTACCGCTAGGGTCTTTGACCAACATCTCGTGGAATTCGCGCTTCCATTCCGCGATTCGACTGGGCATGGCATATTTCCCGTAGGCTCTTTCGGGATAGAGACAATTCGGGTCGTGCGTGCGTTCGTACCAAATTTCGGGGGCATCGCTGTCCGGGTAGTCAAGATCGAAGCGGCGAAAGTCATCATCGGTTTTGCCGGCGAGGTCGTGCCCAGGAGGCTGTAGGCCTGTTTCATCGGGGTAGTTGTCGGGAAGAACCTGTCCGAAGCCTGGAAGGTTCAGACCCTCTGAAAGGAAGAAGCCGTAGTTCCGATAGGAAAGCCCGGCTTGGCGCACCCTGTCCCAAATTCTGCCGGTGGGGATTCCGGCCACATCGGGAATGGGGTTGGCCCCTTTAGGAAAGAGGAGATCGGGAAGGTGCTTGCCATCTGGCGCTAGCGCCGGGTGGCCGCCAACGAGGTAGCCGTTGTTTTGGCCCTCATAGTCATAAAGGCGTCCGCGCCCGCTATAGGTATAGGGCACGTTGCGTTGCACGTATTCATTGCTCATGCCTTGCGTAGACCATGTCCAGCCCGAGCCGGAGACCTCGCCGCAACAGTAGAAGTTATCGAGCAACACAAAACGTTCGGCGAGAGCGTGCATATTGGGGGTTATCTCTTTCCCGAAGAGGCATAAGTTTGGGTCGCCATTGCCGTTTGGCAGGTCTCCAAGCACTTGATCGTAGGTTCGGTTCTCTTTGATAACGTAAATGACATGTTTGATTTTGCCGGCCTGGAGGCCAATTGCCGCCAGCGGGTTGCTGTGAGGTGGCTTGGAGGGAATATGCGCATTGCTCAACACAGTACGTGTGAGCGTGGTGAGCGAGTTAGGGAGGGGGATCGTTTGGACGGAACCGTGAATGAGATTAAGGATATAGTAGGTATCGGCATCGGGGCGCCCGGCGATGTGCAAGGGATTTGGGTTTTGGGCTTGGTTGCCTATGCCGTTTGCCACAAGAAGGCTCTTCCCATGAGGAGAGACGACGAGCGCCGTGGGATACCAGCCGGTGGGTATCAGCCCGAGAAGGCGATTCGTGCGTGTGGAGATGACGGCCACCGCATCGAGGTCGGCGAGGGTGGCATAAAGGGTTTTCTCGTCTGGACTGAGGGCTAGGCAAGTAGGTGTTATGCCGGGGAGGCCACGAAGGCTCTCCGGCCGGAGGGAGATCGTTGCCAGCATGCGGCAGGAGGCCCCATCGAGCACGGAGATCGTGTCGCTATGCGCGTTGGCCACGTAGCATCGTGTTGCCTTGCGGTTAAGGCATAGGGCATCGGGATGGTCTCCGGTGATCACCTTTTTCAGCAGCACCGGATGGGCGGGGCGAGAGGCGTTGAACACGTAGACGGCGCTATCGCGTTCGCTGCTCACGAACACCCTATCTCCCTGCGGGGTAACGGCCACCGCAAGAGGAAAGTTTGAAAGTTTGGTATTGAGCTTCGTGATACTGACCCATTGGTGTGTGTGCAGGTTATAGATGGCGAGTTGGCCGGGATTGAGCATCAGCCGCGGATCGCGCTGTCCCCAAAACATGTTGACGGCAACGTAGAGATAGCCACGTTGGTCGAGTGCCATGCCGGCGGGAACGTCGCCTTTTACGGGCATCGCCAGAGTTTGCACAAGGCTAAGGCTACCATCGCTTTTCAGTTTCACCACGGCGATGGCGCTCTGACACCCTTCTGAAACGTAGAGGGTGTTGTTGGGTGCGATGGCGAGGCCATAGTAGAGGCCGTAGGTAGAGGGATGAGGGGATGTATTCGGAAAAGCGAGGTGCGATGCGATGCGACCGTCCGAAAGGCGCAGACACCAAAGACCCGATTCATGACCAATGCAGTTGCACAGAGCGTAACGTCCATCGGAACTGATGATCAAGTTCACCGGCATATTCCCAACGGGTGTGGTGTATGTTGCTGGAGAGAGCGTGCGACCGTTGGGAAGTTGTTGAGCGCTTGTGGGTAAGGCGATGGAAGCGATGACCCAGGAAGCAAGGAAGGCCTTCATGGTGCGGGCACAGAACATAGTTTGTTTCTCCTATTGCGGTTAGGAGGCGTTGCTCAACTAATTCGCCATATCCGTATTGTTTTCCTCTAGGGCTGTAGTGAGGAGTAGACCGTTTACCCTAGAAGACTAAATATGTTGCCGTTCGCATTGCCTCTAAAATGAAGAGATAAAATTTTAATAAATATTTCTTGACAGATGAAGTTAACGATGTTATAATTCTTACACGCCTTTCGCATGAAGCGTTCTTTTGGCGAAAGGGCACGAAAGGAGGTAACTGTTTTAAAAATGCAACATGCTCGTGTTCTTCTGGCGTTTCAAAATGCCGATGGATGTGCTATCCCCCCCCCCGCACTCCCCGCGGCTAAAACGCCCAGCATTCCCTAACGTTTCCCCAAGGTTTGCCCCCCTTGCTCGCAAAATATCCCTGTCAGGGCTGATGATCCTTTGCAGTTTGCTTTGGCTCCCTTGTGCCTATGCCGGCTACTACCTGGTTAGCTATTCGGGTGGTCAGGTCACCGGCACCAGTAACGGCCAACCCTACCAAGCCTACTACACCACCAACGGCAGTGGGTACTGAGGTGGCTGGAGCGTTGGGTGGGGTGGTGGCCAGAGTGCGAATGCGCAGTGCAGTGGGCAGATAACCGCCACGTTTAACTGGGTATCGAGCGGTCCTGGGGATGACCCTCCGGCGGTGGTGGTGGTAAAGCAGACTTGTTTGGCCGCTTGGAATGCCACCTGGAACGGGAGCGCTGCGGCGCCTCAGGCCAAAGCCGATGACGGTTTAGGTTTTCCAGAGCAAGACACGGTGACCAATGCGGGGCCGCCGGAGACAGAGCAGGGTCAATCCGGAGGCTCCGGGCCGGTCGGTGCCTACTACAGTGTGCAGCAGAACCCGGGCTGGGAGTTTAGCGTAACGTGTAATCCGACCGTGAGCCTATCGGCGAGTTCTTCGGCTAACAGCGGCGGTGGCGGCAGCGTCCAAGTTGTGTATAGTGCTTCTGCCTCGCCGGTAACGATAGGTTTAACCGGTGTGATAACAGACAGTAGTGGAAAGAGTCATGTGTTGGTAGGTCAAGGGGTAACAGCGGTGCTAAACGCGCCGCTGCCTAGTATGGGCTACAGTTGGAGCATTCAGGGCGGAAACCCGTTTAAGGACTATGAGGTCGGGAAGGCGGGGGATGCTCCGTCTCAACCGTCTCAGGCGGTGTATACACCGTTAGGTGCGAAGGACTTGGCGCTGCCCACTCCCCACTGGTACTATGCGAAGCCCGATACGTCAACTATCAGCTGCACGGCGTTGTTGGTGGTTCCGTTAGGTGCTCTGCCCTTTTTCCCCCTGCCGGTATCGGTAAGCACGCAGTGTGTGGTAGACGGGCCTATGGTGGCTCAGCCGGTGATAACGATAGGAACGATGCAGCTTATGACTCCTGTCAACGGCCCTCTCGAGCTATGGGGTGCCCTTGATCCTATCAATCATCATCAGCCATTTGGTACCTGGTGGGAAGAACAGGTAACCACTCCCGACCCTTATGCCACCCAACAGGGAGGGGGAGGATGGAATTTCACCCAACTCGTCAATGTCTCCGTGAGTATAACATATCAGGATAATACCACTCTGAACGTAACTACGAATGGAGCCTATTGGTTGGATAACACCTTTGGATATGCCCCTGAGGCACCAAATACCTATTCGGCCGCTCCCGTGGCACCAGGCAAGCCCGCCGCTCCCCAAGAGAACGGGGATGCGCCCGAAATCATTTTTGGACATAGTGCCCAGACAGGGTCTCCGTGTGTATCGGCGAGTCTAAACGATGCTTTTAAGACCTATGTCCTATATCTTCCACCGGGTAACGATGTGAAGTGGGTAGCTTTATGGATGTGGACGTGGAGTTGTCGTGGACAAGCAGACTATGACACGTTAACAGGTTCTTGGCTTTTAAGCAATACCAATGCGCAGTTCCAGCAGCCTACGGCTTATCCGTCTCAACCAACATGGAACGCCATATTCGGTAACCACTGAACTTTTAACAAGACAGACACTAAAAACGTAGGAAGGAGTAGAGAGCATGAAACAGCAAGCACTTACGATACTAACAGGGCTGATGTTTTTGTGTAGTCTGAGCATGAACCTTTGCGGCGCGCAGACGACCTCGGAGGGGCCGCTACGTCCCAAATATGAAGGTCAGGTGATTGGAGGAGGCCCGCCTGTTGGTGTAGAGGAGATAAACAGACGATACAATGAGGCTTTAAAGCCTTCAAACGATGCTTTGGCGGTGGCGAACACTCTGGTTTGGCATGGGAAGTGGAAGGAGGCAAAGAGTTGGGTACTCAAGGCGATAGCGTTATCTCCGCTTTATCAGCCTGGCCTTGATCCGACCTGGCCAAAGATAGGTCATCCGATGAATGATTCGGCCGTGGAGCTATTGAGCCTGCTAGACTTATGGGAGGGGGACGATCCTGCCAAAGTGATAGAGCAACTACGCCCGTACTTATGGCGCCCTCACCTCTCCGACCCGAACAATTCCGACCCAGTGGCTTTAGACCTATGCATTGCTTACTGTCGTTTGGGGCAGTATGTCCTGGCACGACAGTTCTTTAATGTGGGTTGGTTGAAGGAAGCCCTTATGGTTCCTGATGACCAAAAGCCCACAGAGGCGGATTATCATAACCTCCCGGACATCGGCAGTCCCCAAGGTTTGGAGACGGTCTGCTGGCTGCTGCTCTACAAGCAGGTGCGTTACACGTTCCAGGACTACGTGTGTTATCAGGACTTGCAGCGGGCAGTCCGTTTGATGCCTGGGAACCCGTTAGTCTGTTATGCGATGGGGAGTTATTTAGCGTTGTCTGGGGGGAATGTGATGCCAATTGCCGAGGCGAATAGGGAGGCTCGGCAGTATCTGAAGGAGGCTTTGGCCTATGGGAGTGGTTTGGTGTTAAGCGGTGCACGTCAGGCTTTGCAGGAAGTGCATAGGGAAGCCCCATCGGTTTCCTTGCATTCCTCGGGGCCGTAACTGTGAGGTCATGTTCTGCGTCTAAAGGTTGAGAGGCAAGTCGGAGAGAGAAGTTTGCTTCTCTCTCCGATCCTTTCTATCGGGTAGGAAATGGGCTATGGAAAGCCGCCTGTTTATGCGGTGCCCCACGAAGAGACGCAAGACCGGAGAAAAGTTAGCCTCCGGTCTCTTTTAGTGAAGCGCAAACTAGCCTTCTGAACTCTTCAGAAGGCTAGTTGGTCTCTATCTGGCCCTGAATCCATTGGGTGATATAGGCAAGGGCTTTGGAGTCGAAAGTCGTCTCTATCTCAGCGTATTCGAGAGGAGAGCCGGTTTGGCAGGGTTGGAAGAGATGGTTCAGTCCAGGGAAAACCTTTGTGGTAACGTGTCGGTTTCCGCCTTGCTGCAGGGCCTGCTTGATCAAAGGCAGGTTCTCTTTGGCCGGAACCTGCAGGTCTTTACTGCCACCGACGGCCAGCACGGGACAGTGCACTTTGCGCAACGCTTCGGTGGGGTCGTAAGCAAGAAAGCTGTGCATCCAAGGGGTATTGAGGAAGGAGATGATCCGATCCATATCCTCCTGTTTTGTTTTCGGCTGTGCCTTTTGGATGGCTTCTTGCATGAGGGTTCGGGCTTTTTGAGGGTCGTTTTCCTCTATCACGATCTGGTAGAGCTGCTTATTGATCTCCAGCATTTTGTGAATCTGCTCCGCGGGAAGGCCTTGAGCTTCCGCGATGCGCTCTTCTTGGAGGGCAAGCAGGTCGGCTCCTTTCATTCCGGGGCCGGCCAAGAGCACCACATAGGCGATTTGCGGCATCTGAGAGGCCACAATAGGAGCCACAATGCCGCCTTCGCTGTGCCCGATCAGGCCAACCTGTTTAGGGTTGATATCCGGTTGGTGCATGAGGAACTGTGCGACGGCCACAGCATCCGAGGCGAAGTCTTGCAAGGTGGCTGTGGCAAAATCTCCGGTAGATTTGCCAACACCCCGTTTATCGTAGCGCAGCACGGCGATCTGGTGGCGCGTTAGATAGTCGGCGAGAACGAGGAAAATCTTATGGCCGAAAACGTTCTCATCTCGATCGTTAGGGCCGGAGCCTGCGATCAGCAGGGCAGCGGGAAAGGGGCCGGGGCCTTTTGGCAGGGTGAGGGTACCGGAGAGCGTCACTCCAGGAGCGTTAGGGTTGGGGATAGAGACATCGCGCACTTCGTAGGGGTAGGGAGGGGCAGGTTCTTGAGGACGTTTTGGAGCGGCCGAAAGGGGCTTATCGGTTTTGTTAAGAGTCAGCGGTAAGGTTGCACCGGCCTGTTGCCAGTGTCCCACAATCTGTTTACGGTCAGAGCTGAGCGTACCGGTGAAATGGGCATGAATGACATCGAAATCCACCTCGACATTCGTGCCCTGCAAAGCCACATGGCTGGCCGCGATGCCATAGGCGGCCTGCTGGGGCACATCCATTTTGGCGGCAAGCTGTTGGGCGTTATCGCCGGTGATATGGAGGATGACGGTTAGCTTGAGGTTATTCGGGAGGGCGATTTGTCCCTCCCAAGTGCCGGTGAGCGGGCTTGGCGAGGACGTTTGCGCTCTGCCGAGAGCAGGGAAAAGCGCCCAGAGTCCTACCAACAGACAGAACAGAAATGCTTTCAAGGTGCTTTTTCTCCTTTTGGGTTTTTTGATAGGGTAAGGTTTCTAAAGTCGTTTAAGATAGCGAAAATCAAGATAGAGCATAACTCCCAGTCCACACAGGGAAGTTATCGTCATAAAGAGGACATAGAGCTTTGGCTGCCAGAGCCAGAGGGGCGAGAGCACGATGCTGGTAAAAGAGAGGGCCAGACCATAAAGCAGGAGGGTTTTGCCGGCGTAGGCATTTGCCTGATACCAGATGGCTTCATTGCGAAGGGTTTTAGGGGTTCGGAAGCCATACAGGAGGTTGGGTGGAACACGTCGTTGTAGGAGGGGGATGGCGAGCACCACGCACAGCATGCCGAGAAGAAAGTTAATAGAGACTATCATGGCGAATGCGATCTACCTGTGTTTTGTGGCCTATACGGCACGAAGTTTTCAAAAGGGAATACGAAGGAGGGGACCGCCGGTTTCATAGAAATTTGGGCAGGGCTAGAGAGGGGAAAGGAATGCTGCCTTCCGCTCTTGGGAGCTAGTGCGATAGTCATCTTAGAAACCAGGGGAGGTCAAATCGTTGTACCGCACATTGCGGCTGTAGCAGCCTACGGATGAGACCACGCAGGCGGTTCTGCAGGACGCCTGCTGTAGTCGGGAGGCGATGTGATGGCATGTAGGGGGAGAAGAATTTTGCCCCTACTGTTTTAACGCCGTCTGCCGCTACAGCTGGAACAACTTGGGATATGGCTGGCTTACTGAGACCCTTTTACCAAAGCGATAGGGCGATGTCAAAAACGACCAGGCCACACCATGGGCGCTACCGCATCTGAGAAACAGGGGCAGGCCAAGGCACTCAATGGGGCGAACCTTATCACCGGCATGTTCCTCGACAGGCCAATATCGCCCTCCTCATTTAGAATCCAAAGAGGCGCCAAGGGAAGTACCCTAGTATTCCCTGCGAAGTGTGGAGATCCGAGCACAGTAACCTGGAAGGTGAAAAAATCCGTTTTGGCCAAATACGCGTTCCTGCAGGCTTTTAGGTCATAATGTGGCCTAGTGATGAAAAACTCCGCCCTAAAGCCCTCCATAGTGCTGTTCGATTTCGACGACACGCTAAGCGAGCACAGGCTCTTTAGCCAAAGGCTGGTGATTACGATGGCGCGCGCGATGTGGACGTTTCACGGGGGAGTTGTGGAATGTTGGGCAAAGAGCGTGCAGGTGATGATGGAGCGTTTGGAGGAGAGCTATATCGCTCGGTTTTGTCCGCCTACGGGGACGCAGCCCTTCGGCTATAGGGAGTGGTTGCAGGAAGCGCGGACAACTGCGGCACGGTGGCTGTATGAGGGGGTAGATTTAGAGGCGCCGGCTAACGCGCGGCGGCTTGCGCTAAAGGGGCAGAAGGTTGCCTTGCGCCGAAGCGTGGCGCTTTTCCCGCGAGCGCGCGAGGTGGTGAGGGGGCTACAACTGCGAGGGTTCCGTCTGGCTATCGCTTCCGGTAACGACTCTGAAACCCTCCACCATGCGTTGGTTGGCTGCGGTTTAAGAACCTACTTTGAGAAACTTTACGGAGCCGATCTTGTGGATTGTGCCAAAGAGGGGCCGGAGTTTTATGCTGCCATCTTTGCCGATCTCGGTCTCGAACCCTCTCAGGCACTGGTTGTGGATAACGACCCCAAGAGCGTTCAATGGACTTGTGTGGCGGGTGCTCGGGCGATTCAGGTGCGGCTGCGCCAAGTTCAGCCGGAGCCGATAGCGCAGGAGGCCTTGGCGGTTTTTGACAACCTTGGGAGTTTATTGACGTTTCCCTTGTTGCGCTAAGAGACCGCCAAGCGAGTGGGCCCCGTGAGACCTTGCGTCTTGCACGGTTTCTCTAGCAAGTGGATGAAACAAGCAAGCCCTATGCAACGGTCAAAGGGCAGAGAGTGTCGTCGAGCAACCGGCACGTCTGTGGATGCCCATGTTTGGTGTCTGGATCTTCTCAGATGGGCACAAATTCGATTGCAGACGCATTACCGTGGCTCCGCTAAAGAATAAAAGCTTGACAAAACAGAGTTCGATTCGCTATTATTTAGGCAAGAAGGATGTGCGCTACAGACGTTCGGCGTTTCCGAATTCGGAATCGTGCCCCAAAGAGAATAACCGAATAGGTATTCCCTCCATGGGTGCCCACTTCCCCATTCAGCCGTTCGTTAAGCGCGCTCCCTTCAGCACACTTGAGAAGGAAGGTACACTAGTGCGTAAGTGGAGCAAAGAGTCTATAGCAGAAGAGATACGCGCTCTTCATAAGGCAGGTGAGGACCTAAACTATTCTGCCGTTTTCAAGTACCATTTGGCCCTATTACGGGCTGCCATGCGCTACTTCGGTTCCTGGCGAGAGGCCATCGAGTATGCCGGTCTCAACTACGAGGATGTGCGGCGCTATCGCACCTGGGACAAAGAGCGCATCATCGAGCGTATTCGCGAGTTGTATGAGATGGGTGAGGATTTAAGCTGGCGCCATGTCAGCATCACGCTCGATCCGCAACTCGCCGCTGCCGCCACCAAGCCAAAGCATTTCGGCTCTTGGCGCAGCGCCATCGAGGCCGCGGGGCTTGACTACAGCATGATCCGACGCTATCAGGAGTGGGATGAGGAGCGGATTCTGCGGCGCC
>NZ_DATGKU010000261.1:0-1148 GCF_035294505.1 Chthonomonas sp.
TTACGGGCGAGCGGCGGCGGTTTTAGGGGGAACGGCTGAGTGGGCCAGCTTTGCTCACCGGGCACATCGCTGGCGGGAACAGGTCTTTCTTCCATGCCGAAGACGGGCTTGCCCGTTCTGCGATCTAGGATATATAGAAAACCGGTTTTGGAAATCTCCGCTAAAGCCGGCATTTTCTCGCCATCTTTGGTGATCGTGAAGAGTACAGGAGCGGCGCTTAAGTCGTAGTCCCACAAATCATGATGCACGGTTTGGAAGTACCACTTGAGCTTGCCGGTATTGGCATCGACCGCAACGATGGAATCACCGAAAAGATTTTCTCCTTTTCGATCGCCACCATAATAGTCATAGGTCGGCTGGCCGAAGGGCATGTATAGGAGCCCGAGTTTGGGATCGATGGTCATAAAGCCCCATACGTTGGTCCCAGAACGGCTCTTCCAACTGGTATCGTCCCAAGTTTCATTTCCTGGTTCCCCTGGCTGGGGGACGGAATGAAAGCGCCAAACGAGCTTTCCACTGCGGACATCCCAGGCCCGCGTGTCACCGGATGCGCCAAGGCTCGGTGACTCCTGAACCGCGGCGCCGGTGATCACCAGATTGTTATAGACAATGGGAGGAGAATTGAGGCCATAAGGAGCGTCTGGAAATTCGTTCATGACTCCCGCCTTCATATCCACAACGCCTTCTTTGCCGAAGCCCGGAATTGGCTTGCCGGTCCGGGCGTCCAGTGCGATCAGACGACCGTCGGTGGTTCCAAATAACACACGTGCTACATGCAGCTTGTCGCCAGGCCAGTAGGCGACACCGCGAGTCGAGGGCGAGGCTCCTTGAAGGGGGTACGACCACAATTCCCGGCCAGTCACAGGGTCGAGAGCTACCACCGCATTGGGAGTGGAGAGATACATCACTCCATTGATCACAATGGGAATGGCCTCGGAGGTAAGGCCACCCCTTCCCCCATGAGAACGGCTAAGCCCTCGCTGCAGGGCGGATCTGGGTTGTGGCGTGGACTGGCCCATATGATAGGTCCAGGCGCGTACGAGTTGGTGAACATTGCCCGGATTGATTTGCGTCAAGGGGGAATATCGTGTGCCTTCTAAATCGTGGTGCGTCGCTGGCCATTCTGACGCATCCGATTGAGCCTTGAG
>NZ_DATGKU010000262.1:0-4946 GCF_035294505.1 Chthonomonas sp.
TCCAAGTAGACCTGCAGATTCCTCTTTTGTGGGAGGAAGCGTTTCGTTCTCCGAAGAGGGTTCTACTGGAGCTCCTCTTCCTTCCACAAGAACCTCCATGGTGCGGCCGAGGTAGCGTTGGATGAACTGCTTTTGGGTTTCGCGACATAGCGCGATAAGTTCCTGACTGCGAGCCTCCTTTTCGGAGTCGCTAACCTGGTCGGGCATGGTTGCTGCGGGCGTATTTGGGCGTGGAGAGTAGCGGAAGACGTGAGCACGGGCATAGCCTACTTCCCGGGCGACGAAAAGCGTTTGTTCAAAATCCGCACGGTCTTCACCGGGAAAGCCAACCATGATGTCGGCGGTTATGGCCAGGTCGGGAATGCGGGTTTTGGCGGCAGCGCAGCGTTCCAGGTAGAATCGCTGATTATAAGGCCGGTTCATGGCAGAAAGAATTTTATCGGAGCCACTTTGCAGGGGAATGTGTAGATGCGGACACAATTTTGGCTCCGATGCAAAAGCTTCGAGGAGCCGATCGGTGATTTGGGTTGGCTCTATGGAAGAGAGTCGAATCCGTCGAATGCCCTCGACTTTAGCCAACGTCAGGAGAAGATCGGCCAGATCGGGACGGTGATAAGTACGATTAGGTGTCCAGGCTGTACCGCGCGGCAATCCTTCGGAACGTCCTGCGAAGCCTGGCTCTTGACCATAGGCTCCCACGAGCACGCCGGTGATAACGATCTCGGTGAAACCCTGATCCGCCAGCGTCTCCACTTCGGAGAGTATCTCATCCATCGGTCGAGAAACCATTTTGGTTCGGGTATAGGGGATGGAACAGAAGGTGCAAAAGACATCGCAGCCGTCCTGAACCTTGATGGTCGCGCGTGTACGGCGATGGAGGGTAGGCGCTATTGAGGATGGCGATTGGTTGCTCTGCAGGGTGGCGCGAAGCTCCGGGAACGCCTCAAGGAGATAATTAAGAGTTTGCATCTTATGGGGATTGGGAACGATCAGGTCGGCCTCTTCGATAGCTTCTCCCTTGATGCGTGCCATCTCTGCATAGCAGCCAGTCATAACGACAATGGCGTTAGGATTGAGTCGGCGCGCCCGCCGGATGGTATTTCGCGATTTTCTTTCGGCTGCCTGTGTTACAGAGCATGTGTTAATGACGTAGATGTCGGCAGGCCGATGGAACTCTGTGATGGTGAAACCATTGCGCTCGAAATCCGCAATGATGCGCTGTGTTTCGTACTGATTGACCTTACACCCCAGTGTCATAAAGGCTGCAATTGGCATGGGCTTTCAGAGCGTTCCTTTGAAGCAGGAGGTTCAAGAGAGTTTGTGTAACATTTTACCACTACATACAGCACCGTGTGCGTCCTTAGTTCCGGTAGGGAGGGGAGGGCGTCTCGATTAGCCCGTTGTCAACAAAGCAATGGAAGGAGGATGTGGTGGAGGCAGAGAGGTTTTTTGGGTTCTATATTCCATCTCAGACAATGTGGGGGCAGGTATTTGCACTGCTGTTATCCGTGATCGTAGGGGGTGTGATCGGTTTCGAGCGAGAACGACGTGGTCAACCGGCCGGCCTGCGCACGCATGCGCTCGTATGCTCAGGAGCGGCTCTCATCGCGATTGTTTCTCAGGGATACGGCAATGGCCTCGCAGGGCGCATACAGGATAGCCCAGCCCGTGTAGCGGCTAATGTGGTGGTGGGCATAGGGTTTTTAGGAGCGGGGGCTATTGTGCGTGAAGGAATGAGTATTCGTGGACTCACCACAGCCGCAAGTATTTGGGTGGTTGCCGCGATGGGAATGGCTATTGGAACCTCTCCGCGACTTGGCGAGGTGGCTTGCATCTGCTTTGTCATTGTGTTGACCACGCTTACTCTGTTAAATCGTTTCGAGCAGGCTATGAAGCTGAAGGGCCGATTTCGCGAAATGGAGATAAGCGTGAATCCGGGAGTACTTCGACCGGATAGGTTGCTTCAAATTCTAGAGGAGCACCACATCGGGGTTCTATCGTTTCAGTTAGAAACACAGAAAAGCGCCCAGGGCGAGCCTGTAACGCAGGTTCGATTGCGGGTTCGTGTGCCCGATGACTTCGACCTTGTGGCTTTTCAGCAGTACATGGTGAATCTCAGTGGTATGGTGAGCTGTATGGTAGAGGCTTGAGGCAGATTTCGGGTAGAATGGCCGATAGTCTAGACGGGAAAATCTAAAAAGGTCGTTAAGGAGATACGAATGCCTCAGTTGATGGAGGGAAAGCGCATTCTCGTGACAGGGGTGCGCAATGAATGGAGCATTGCATGGGGAGCCGCACGTGCTCTGAGGCGTGAGGGAGCCTCGTTGGCTTTCTCCGTGATGGGCGATCGTGAAGAGAGAAATGTTAGAAAACTTCTTGAAGAGGAGGGGTTCGAGGCGGCTGTCTTTCAATGCGATGCCTCGGAAGATGCGCAGATTGATGCGCTATTTGACCAGATTGGACACCATTTTGATGGAGCTCTCGACGGCTTTGTTCACTCCATTGCTTTTGCCAAAAAAGAGGAACTTGCCGGGGAATATATTAACACCTCTCGTGATGGGTTCGCTTTGGCACATGATCGAAGCGTCTACACTTTGGTGCGGATGGCGCGTGCTGCAAGGCCTTTAATGCAGGCGGCACAAGGTGGAGGTATTGTCACGCTCACCTATTTAGGCGCGGAGCGAGTAGTACCAAACTACAATGTCATGGGGGTCGCAAAAGCCGCACTAGAGGCGAGCGTGCGTTATCTTGCGGCAGATTTAGGCCCCGATCAGATTCGGGTGAACGCCGTGTCGGCCGGGCCTATCAAAACCTTAGCCGCCTCGGCCATAGCGGGGCTAGACGCGATGTTGCAGCGTGTGGAGCAGACCGCTCCGTTACGAAGAAGAGTCACCACAGACGAGGTGGGGGATACTATCTTGTTTTTGCTTAGTCCTCTCGCAAGAGCGGTAACCGGCGAGGTTATCTATGTAGACTGTGGCTACCACATTATGGGCATGGTCTAGCGGAAAGGAGTCACATGAAGAGAACGCCTTTACCGAGAGTGTTGTTAGGGCCTGGGCCGAGCAGTATTAGCCCTAAGGTGCAAGAGGCTTTAGGGCAGGCTCCAATAGGTTATCTTGATCCGGAGCTTTTCGAGATCACGGATAGGATACGTGCGCGTTTACGTACCGTGTTTGGGACGCAAAATGCGTTTACGATACCCTTAACGGGCACGGGCATGGCAGGTATGGAGTGCTGTTTTGCTAACCTTATTGAACCGGGCGACAAGGTGCTTATAGGGATGCACGGCTTTTTCGGGGAACGCATGGCCGAGATCGCACGGCGCCTAGGGGCCGAAGTCATAACCGTGCAGGCCGCATGGGGGGAGGCAATAGAGCCTAAAGCTATCGCTAAGGCCCTCGCCTCTGCAGGCAAAGTTAAGCTTGTCGCCTGTGTTCATGCAGAGACCTCTACTGGAATCTGCCAGCCTTTGGAGGAGATCGCGAAACTGGTTAGGGAGCACGACGCCCTGTTTTTGGTAGATACGGTGACTTCGTTGGGAGGGATGCCTGTGGATGTCGATCGTCTAGGGATAGACGTGAGCTATTCTGGAACACAAAAATGCATTGGAGCCCCGTCGGGCATCTCACCGATCACCGTATCTGAACGCGCATGGGAGGTGAGGCAACGGCGGCGAGCGCCGGTAGAATGGTACTTCGACTGGGTATTGCTAAGGGATTATTACGATTCACCTCATGCCTATCACCACACCGTGCCGGTAAATCTGCTCTACGCTCTTGACGCAGCTCTTGAGGAGATCGAAGAGGAGGGCCTGGAGGCGCGCTGGCAACGCCATATTGCTGTGAGCATGCTTTTGAAAGAGCAGCTCAAGGAGTTAGGCATCGAACCGTTCGGATGCGCTGCTCATCGGCTGCCCACATTAAATGCCTATTGCGTACCTAATGCCGTTGACAATGAAGCGAATGTGCGGGCACGGTTGCTTCAAGACTACGGTATCGAGATAGGGGGAGGCCTAGGCAAGTTAAGAGGCAAGATTTGGCGCATCGGAACGATGGGAAGTTCGGCCACGCCTCGTAATGTTTTGCTGCTATCTGCGGCCTTAAGAACCGTATTGAATTAGCAGAGCGATCGTTTTAGGAGATGAGATAGATATGCCACTTTTTCCGGCTGAAGCGGTTTCACCTGCAGACGCGCCAGCGCGCATGCGGCTGACGCGCGAGCTTGGAACCCGTCGTTTATTGACGATTTTCGTTGCCCTGCTTGTCATCTGGTATGTTGCAGGCCAGATACAGGATCATATTCTTCTCTCTCGGCATTGGCCTCCCCTTCAGCCCGATCTGAACGGTTTAACCGTCGTGGGGGCGCTGAACCCACATACAGACTACGACCGGAACTACTTCAAAATCTTTACGGAGAACACCGCATCGAGGGTGTGTTTGACGGAGTACGGTTGGAACTCGATTTTTGATCCTCGCAACGGCCCTATGTGCAGCCCGGAGGCAGCAGGGGCTATTAAGGCCGCTCTGCAGGTCAACGATAGGGCTGGATATGCCATGTTAGCCCCTTATATTCGCGCAGCCGTTCGTTTCATTGAAGGAGATAAGAACGCCTTCAAGGAGATCAGCCCTAATCAGATAATAACGGTTCAGCCTGACAGAGAAGGCGGCAAACCAACGACGACCACCCTAGCCGCGCTGATCAAGAAGTACAGCGGGAATGGGGATTCTGACTTGATGACTTCAACCGAAGAAGAAGGCAATCAGAGTGCGAGTGGGAGAAGTGTGGAAGATGTGATCACGCTTACACCCGATGTGGCGGCGGAGACTCTTCCGGTGGTACTGACAGGGAAGATGTTTACCAGTGCCCAGCTAGAGGAGCAGCCTCCAACGTTGTTGGTAGGTCCCTCCTATACGGTCTCCTTACACTTAACTCCGGAGGGGCGT
>NZ_DATGKU010000263.1:0-2184 GCF_035294505.1 Chthonomonas sp.
GACACATTCACACTCGCAGCGGTGGTGAAGTTCTAAATTCAACCTAAAAAGTTTCGACGCTATGGAGGAGACGCAAAAGAATGACAACGTATATGCCACGCTTTAGAGCCTATTGGGCGCGAACGATGTTTGTGTTAGGGCTTATCGGGGTGTTTCTCGCACTCACTGCGCACACCGCAGTGTGGGCACAAGCTCCTAAACCCGACCCCGGCGGCACAAGCACGGGTGCCTACGCCGACGTATTCGGCATGGCTACAAACCAGGGGTCTTTTGGAAAAACCGACCCCTACGACTTTACGTCCACCGACACCAACAAGATAACCCAGATGATGGCGCAGGCCAAAACCACCGAGCCGTTTGCAGCCCATCTGGCCGATGCCGTCGGGCGCTTAAAAGTCGCAACCAACTTCGGATGGACGCTCAACACCGGCTACCTCGTTCTCTTTATGCAGGCCGGTTTTGCCCTGCTTACCTGCGGCCTGGTGCGCAAGAAAAACGCGGCCCATCTCATGATGTTGAACTTTGCGGCCTACGTGGTGGCCTTTATAGGCTACTATATCTGCGGTTTCGCCTTCCAATTTGGGGCGGCCGGCATCACAAACGGCATACAAGTTCCGTCTAACCTCGGCGGCACCCCCTCGCTAAATAAATGGCTTATCCCCCATGTGCTTGGGGGAACCGGCTTCTTCTTAAAAGGAGGCGCTTACGACGTAGGAGCCAATGCGCTTTGCCTGTTCGAGGTGGTCTTTATGGAGACGGCCGGCTACATTATCGTGGGTGCCATCTGTGAGCGCATCACCTTCGGTGCTTTCGTACTGTGCGAGCTGTTCATCGGGGCCATTCTCTACCCCATCTTCGGCTGCTGGTGTTGGGGTGGGGGTTGGTTGGCCAACCTCGGCAATACCATGCATCTTGGGCACGGCTATGTGGATTTCGCCGGCTCAACCGTCGTGCACGCCGTAGGAGGGTTTGCCGCCATGGCGTTGGCCGTTATCTTAGGGCCACGGCTAGGGAAGTATGGGCCGGACGGCAAACCACGCGCCTTCCCCGCTCACAACATCGCCTTCGTTGTAACCGGAACATTCATCCTCCTATTTGGATGGATGGGTTTCAACCCAGGCTCTACCTTAGGCGATACCGACCTTCGCATTTCGGTGATCGCAGTCAACACCAACCTGGCGGCGATCTTTGGCGCGGCAGCGGCCATGGTTTTCTGGTATCTTAAGTTCGGCAAACCCGACATCTCCATGGCCTGTAACGGCATGTTGGCAGGATTGGTGGCCATCACGGCGCCCTGTGCGTTTGTCTCTCCTACCTCCGCGATGGTCATCGGCATTCTCGCCGGCATCACGGTCTGCTGGGGCGTTCTTTTCAACGACAACGTTCTTAAGATAGACGATCCTTGTGGAGCCATTTCGGTGCACGGCTACTGTGGGTGGCTGGGCGGCATTTGCCTAGGGCTTTTTGCCGACGGCACCTATGGCGCCGGCTGGAACGGCGTGGGCGCATCGAGCTACCTCGGCAAGGCGGGGCTTGGAGTCGTTGGCCTGTTCCAGGGCGACACCAGTCAGTTTCTGGCCCAGCTCGTCGGCTCTACGGTCTGTGTGGCCTGGTCATTCGGGCTTACCTTCATCGTCTTCAAGGTCGTCAACGCCGTTAAGAGCATGCGGGTTTCCCCGGAGGTCGAAACGATGGGGCTCGACGAGCCGGAGTTCGGTATCGTCGCCTATCCCGACGATGTGCTCGCCACTCCCTCCACACCGAGCGCCTCAATGGCCATCACATCCGCCCCTAATCTAGGTGGCGGAGCGCCGGCCGGAGCGAAGTAGAAGACCGTCGTGAACGGCGAGGGCTGTGGTTACCGGCCCTCGCCACAAACCCGATAAAAAGGAAAAAACTCTCATGAAGACGAAAAAGAACAAGGCACAAAGAAAGCAAGAGCAGGCCATCCGTGCGCAAAGGATGCAGCGCATCCAAATCGTGCTGGGCTACGCCATTCTCGGCGCCACCCTCTGTTGGGCAATAGTACTTAACCGCCAACACCGTTTAAGCCCGGCAGTTACGGTTGGGTTGGTCATTCTCTTGCTGTTTCGGCTCTTCGCTCTGAGATACGAGCTGAAGCGACAGACAGAGGAGGCAACACAATGATAAAAGTAGAAGCGATGATTCGCCCCCAAAAGCTGG